>BJGO01000128.1 GCA_014190535.1 Bacteroidota bacterium
TTGGTGTATTTGAATTTGTTAAAGAAGCACAAAAAGCCAATATCAAACCTATCGTTGGTTGCGAATTTTATCTGACCGACGACAGGCATAAAAAACAATTCACGGCTCAACAACGCGACAAACGCTACCATCAACTGCTCCTGGCTAAAAATCAAACCGGCTATCATAACCTGTCTATGCTATGCTCGCTGGGTTATATTGAAGGCTTATACAGCAAATATCCGCGTATCGATAAGGAACTGATTGTGAAGTATCACGAAGGCCTCATAGCAACAACCTGTTGCCTTGGTGCCGAAGTGCCACAGGCTATTATGCATAAGTCGGTTGAAGAGGCCGAAAAACTGTTTCTGTGGTGGCTTGACTTATTTGGTGAGGATTATTACGTTGAACTCCAGAACCATCAGCTTGAGGAACAGAAAAAAGTAAATGCCACATTGATAGCATTTGCCCTTAAATACGGAGTTAAGGTTATTGCCAGTAACGACTCGCACTATATCAATCAGGCCGATGCCGTGGCCCAGGATATTTTACTGTGTATCAACACGGGCGAGTTACGCAGTAAACCGATTGGTGATGGCAAAGGGTATCGTTTTGGCTTTGCGAATGATCAGTTTTATTTCAAAACGCAGGCAGAGATGAATGCGTTGTTTAAAGATATTCCGGAGGCTATTGATAACACAAACGAAATTGTAGATAAGGTAACACCTCCCGTAATCGAACAAAAAACCCTACTGCCCAACTTTCCTCTACCCCGGCCTTTTACCGATGCCAACGACTATCTGCACCATCTTACCTATGAGGGTGCTCAAAAACGTTACGGTCTGCTAACTCCCGAAATCAGAAGCCGGATTGATTTTGAGCTGAAAACAATCAGTGATATGGGCTTTGCCGGTTATTTTCTTGTGGTAGGCGATTTTATTGGTGCGGCTCGTAATATGGATGTGTTTGTTGGCCCGGGACGTGGCTCTGCAGCCGGTTCCGTGGTGGCTTACTGCATTGGCATCACCAATATCGATCCTATTAAGTATAACCTGCTCTTTGAACGCTTCCTGAATCCGGAGCGTGTGTCGATGCCCGATATCGATACCGACTTTGATGATGCCGGACGACAACAGGTAATCGACTACGTAGTTCAGAAATATGGCCGCACGCAGGTTGCCCAGTTGATTACGTTTAATACGCTTGCCTCTAAAATGAGTATCAAGGATGTAGCCCGTGTGCTGGAACTGCCGCTCCATGAGGCCAACGACCTTACCAAGAAACTTCCGCAACGACTGGGTGATAAACTAAATTACAGCTTACACGAAGCCTACGAAAAAGTTCCTGAGCTCAACATCATTTATCAGGCGCAGGACCTAAAAGCAGAAACACTCAAACTGGCTGAAAAATTAGAGGGCAGTGTTAGAGGCACCGGTATTCATGCCGCAGGCATCATCATTGCGCCGGACGACATAACCAAGTATATCCCTGTTTGTACAAACAACGATACCGATTTATTCATTACACAGTTTGAGGGAAATCTCATTGAGTCTGCCGGCATGCTCAAGATGGACTTTCTTGGTCTTAAAACGCTGTCTATTCTAAGAGATGCCTTGTTTAATATTAAGAAGCGACACGGTATCGAAATTAAACTGGATGAAATACCACTCGACGACAAGAAAACATTTCAGCTCTATCAACGTGGCGAAACAATAGGCACATTTCAATTTGAAAGTGAGGCGATGCGTAAATACCTTCGTGCACTTGTACCTACCGACATCGAAGATCTGATTGCGATGAATGCGCTCTATCGACCGGGGCCAATGGATAATATACCGGATTATATCAGCCGTAAGCATGGAAGAGTGAAGGTAGAATATCCTGATCCGCTCCTGGAACCCATACTAAAAAACACCTACGGTATTATGATCTATCAGGAGCAGATTATGAAGGTGGCTCAGGTAATAGGTGGCTACTCGCTTGGAGGTGCAGATATTTTGCGTAAGGCCATGGGTAAAAAAGAAAAAGAGAAAATGGCCAAGGAGCGGACCAAGTTCGTAAATGGTGCATTTGCATTACATCAGATCGATGAAAAAAAGGCCAATGAAATTTTTGATACGATGGAGAAGTTTGCCGAATACGGATTTAACCGTGCTCACTCGGCGGCCTATACGGTTCTGTCCTTTCAGACCGGCTACCTGAAAGCCAACTACCCTGCTGAATTTATGGCTTCCGTATTATCCCGAAGCAACGACCTGGTAACCACAACTTTTTTCATTGATGAGTGTAAGCGCATGGGCATCAGTGTGTTGGGGCCCGACATCAATGAATCGGATGCACTCTTCTCCGTAAATCCTCAGGGTCAAATTCGCTTTGGCCTGCAGGCAATAAAAGGATTAGGTGAAACAGCCATTGCATCCATCATCGAGGAGCGCGAGCGAAATGGTCCATTCACTAACCTCGCCGATGTAATCTCCCGCGTGCAGTCGCGCAGTTTGAATCGACGATCCATTGAATCGTTGGTTTATGCCGGCGCCCTGGATTGTTTTGAAGGCATACACCGTGCTCAGTATATGGCATCACTACCCGGCGAAAATATCACTACGATAGAACGCATGATCAAAATCAGCAACAATAAAAGCAATAGCTCGCAGTCGCTGATGGGTAGCCTGTTTGATGATTTACCTGCCGAAGACAAGATGATACAAATCCGTTACCCGGTTGTTGAACCCTGGACCTCTTTTGAAAAGCTGGTGCGCGAAAAAGAAGTTACCGGAATCTATTTATCCGGCCATCCCCTGGATGCATTCAAACTGGAGGTACGGCGTTATTGCAACTGCAACTTAAATAATCTGGATGATTATGTTGATCGAAATATAACATTTGCCGCCATACTGGTTAAATCATCACATCTCATCTCTAAAAATCAAAAACCATTTGCTACACTTGAGTTTGAGGATTGGAGTGGCACTAAGACCTTACGTATTTTTGGCGAGAACTATCTTCGCTTTAAACACCTGCTCGTTAATGGCAACATGCTTTATGTGGAGGGCCGGAATAAAGTAAATCAGTACAATCAGGCTGTAGAATTTAGCTATCAGAATATTTCACTCTTGCAGGATATGCGCAATAACCTCTGTAAGGGCATAACACTACGAACAGATGTAAATAGTATCAATGACAACATGATTTCCCGCTTGGATGATTTGTTGAAAAAACACCCGGGCATTTTTCCGGTATCTGTAGAAATCAGAGATATCAGCGACACCTATCTCATTATGAGTTCAAATGAGCACAGAGTTTCGCTCGATGATGCCTTCATTCATGCCTGTCAAAATTTTTCTGAATTTGAAATACTTCTGAATTAGTTATTTACTTTGCCACTTTATTGAACCCACACTTTATGTCTAAGAAGAACAAAAACACCAAAACGGCCTCGGTAAAAAAATCGGTCACAAAAAAGACTGCACCTACCAAGGTAAAAAAGGCAACTCCGGTAAAGGCGTCAAAGAAGTCGAGTACTTCGGCTAGGTCACAGAAAAAAGTAGTGGCTAAAAAAAGTACAACGGCAAAACCGATTAAAAAACAAGCGACTAAGAAAGTCGCTAAAGGCCCGGCAAAAAAAACGGTAAAAAAAACGGGCCCGTCCAAACCATTACCGAAATCAACCGTTGTTCGTAAAGAAAAAAAGTCTGCAAATAAATCAACCGTTCAGCAATCCACTAAGGATCAGGTTGTTTTAGTACGCAATCAAAACTCATACGACATGCTGCGCCAGGATATCATCAGTGCCATCTGGAAGTTCGAAGACATCTCACGCAATACACTGATCGAAAATATGGAGAAGATTCATGGTCGTAATTTTATTTCCGGCAGTTTAGATTATCTGAACAGTGTGATTGACGACTTACTACGCATTGATTTAATTGAAGAATATACTGTTGACAACAATATTTCGCTGTTACGCATACGTCAGCGTTTAAGTGAAAATACTTAATGACAAACGAGCCAAAGGGATTTAGTAAATCATTACATATTTTTTTAGGACATTTTTTTGTGGGACTCGGCTTCGCCGGTATTATCTTACCATTGATGCCGGGTACCGTGTTCTTTATCATTGCCGCTTACTTTTACGCCCGAGGCTCCAAACGTTTTTATAACTGGCTGATGAATCATCCCTCTATCGGACTCCATATCCGTAATTATCAGGCCGGAAAAATCACCCTCAAGGGTAAGATTATTTCCATATCCTCGATGAGCATCGCTATTCTGGTTAGTATTTTTTTAATTGGCCCTCCGTTATGGGTTACGCTAATTCTGATAGCCTGTAATCTCGGAGTGAGCATATACATATTACGGTTGAAAACAGCCTGATCCTGATTTACAGTTCGAAACTGGCGGAGATATGCCCGCCACCAATTACATCATTGCCTTCATAAAAAACGGCACTCTGTCCCGGGGCTATTGCATTCACCTTAGTATTAAACTCTACACGTATAGCGCCAGATTCATTATATAACCGCGCCATAGCCCCTTTATCTTTGTAACGAATCTTTACCAATGCTTCCAAGCCATCCGGGATAGCCTCATATTTCAATAGATTCATTTTTGTAACGGTCATTCCGTTACGTTTAAGTTCTGACTCGGTTCCCAATACAACGGTATTGCTATGTGGAATAATATCGGTAACAAACATGGGCTTACCCAATGCTATCTGGAGTCCTTTGCGTTGTCCGACGGTGTAGAACGGATAACCCTCGTGTTGCCCGAGGATGTTACCCTGTGCATCTACGAAGTTGCCGCCTTGCACCTCTGCTTCTAGGCCCGGAACCCGGCGTTTAAGAAACCCGCGATAATCGTTATCCGGGATGAAACAAATCTCATAGCTCTCACTTTTGTTGGCCATATCGATATAACCCCATTCGTGACACATGGCGCGTATCTCCGATTTATGATACTTTCCCAAGGGCAACAAGGTTTTAGACAGTGATTTTTGCGACAAGCCCCAAAGCACATAGGATTGATCCTTCCATTCATCCTTTCCCCTACTGACATAGTAGCGACCATCCAACTGACCAATATGTGCATAGTGCCCGGTGGCAATGAAGTCGCAACCAAGCATTTCGGCACGTTTGAAGAGGGCATTCCATTTAATGTGCGTATTACATAACACGCAGGGATTAGGTGTTCTGCCGGCTATATACTCACTTACAAAATCATCAATAACAGCATCCCCGAACTCTTCGCGAATATCAATGATGTAATGCGGGAAGCCTAGTTCTACCGCAATGGCACGTGCATCGTTAATGGAATCCAGATTACAGCAACCGGTCTCTTTTTTACCCCCTCCGCTGGAACTGTAGTCCCAGGTTTTCATGGTCATACCAATAACATCGTATCCGGCACGATGCATCATAACCGCTGTTACCGTGCTATCAATGCCGCCACTCATGGCCACCAATACTTTCTTTTTTACCGACATTAGAATGCAAAAGTAAACAAGAAAGCAAGGCCACAGTTCCCATAGGTGCAATTATTCCATCCAAAATTTGCGCTGAATAAAAAAATATAAAAACTATCATTATACATTATTGGTCAGATTTTTGCCCTAATGACTTTCATTTTGGAATAATTCGATTCCCTTCAAACTAATAATTATTACAACTTGACGTTATTTTTGCCACACTATAATCCTCAATGCATGCTCAGATCATTCCTGAACCTTATCATCCTACTCTTATCGGTTAACGCCCTTGCTCAAAAATCGAACCCGGGGTACGAAATAAAAGTGAAGTTCAAGAACTATAAAGACACCCTGGCCTTTCTGGGAAACTATTACGGCGAAAAACAATATCTCAAGGATACTACTCGCATAGATAAAAACGGATTTGCTGTATTCAAAGACAACGAAAAGCTTCCCGGCGGCATGTATCTGGTTGTAACGCCTGACAAAAAATATTTTGAGATAATTATCGATAAAGAACAAAACTTTTATTTGGAAGCTGACTCAACCGATTTTATTCAGACGATGGTGGTGAAAGGCAGCGAAGAAAACAGTTTATTCTACGAATATCTGCGCACCGGCGTTACAATGCAGAAAGAAATGATGAGCCTCAGCAAGACACTCGCCGATAAAAAAAACAAAGCTGACAGTACCCTTGTATTTGACAACATAAAATCAATTAATAAACAACTGGACGATTACCGCGAAAACTTTATTAAGTCGCATCCCGGCATGCTGTTAACTAAAATGTTCGGTGCCCTCAGAGAGCCCACGGTTCCGGAAGCACCCTTATTACCAAACGGCCGTAAGGACTCACTTTTCCCTTACCAGTATTACAAAACACATTTCTTTGATAATGTGGATCTCAGTGACGACAGACTTCTGCGCTCACCCATATTCCATCAGAAAATTTCCAGGTATTTCAATAATGTCATCGTTCAAATTCCGGACTCAATCAGTAAGGAAACCGACCGCGTTATCGCTATGACCAAAGGCAATCCTGAAACGTTTAAGTACATTGTTTGGTGGTTGACCTATACTTATGAAACATCCAAGATCATGGGAATGGACGCCGTTTTCGTTCATATGGTAGAGAAATACTATATGACTAAACAGGTAAACTGGATTGACAGTACCCAAATGACTAAGATTATTGACCGGGCCAAGAAGATAGCACCAAATATGCTGGGCAACCGGGCTCCCACCCTTCGACTGCGTGACATGTATCTGAATCCGCTCAGCTCGGATGAAGTTAAAAGTCCATATCTCGTCATGGTGTTTTGGGATCCTACCTGCGGACATTGTAAAAAAGAAATTCCCAGACTGGACTCTTTGTATAAAAAATCACTAAAGGCAAAAGGTGTGGAAGTTCTGGCCATCAATCTGGAAGGTGATCAGAAACTGTGGATGGATTATGTTGCTGAACACGACTTGCTGTGGCTCAATGCATGGGACCCCTATAATGAGAGCGACTTCCGTAAGAAGTATGATATCTATTCTACCCCTGTAATCTATCTCCTGGATAAAGAGCGGAAAATTATTGCCAAGCGCATTGCTGTTGATCAGTTAGGCGATGTTGTCGATAAGATTATCGAACGAGATAATAAGAAACCTTAGTCATCAGAACAGGGCACGCATCTGCGCCCTACCAATATGTACCATCTCGGCGGTGCCGGTCTTTCTTCCATCATATACCAGCGACATCTCAAGCACTTTACTCAGGCGCTTATCCCACGTAAGCGACCACAATACATTATTACCATTTTGTAGCCCTTCCAGCATGGCAAACTGCACAGGACTATTTATAGCGCCGGTGTAGACCACTCGGGCATAGGTAACTTTTATATTCAATGAACTCTTGTTCGCCATCCCGGCGCGCCCCTCCATAATGATGCGGTTGTTCTTCAGCCGCTCAGCTGTTTCAGAATTTTGGTTTTGTGCGGTTCGGTATAAATAGGAAATACTCAGCCGGCGGTTG
>BJGO01000129.1 GCA_014190535.1 Bacteroidota bacterium
GGTATTAAAGGACAAATAAAACAGAATTTGGCGCTGTAGTTTATTAACGCACTCACGTTGAATTGAAGTAAAAAGATCAGCTTATCGGCAAGATAGGTAAACCCGGACGCTTATTTTTAAGTAGGAGTTAACGGGGAGCATTATACGTTTTTTACTTCACTAACCAACTTTTGCAGGGATGCTTTGGCATCGCCGAAAAGCATCTTTGTTTTTGTGTCGTAGAAAAGTTCATTTTCTATTCCGGCATATCCGGCTGCCATGCCTCGTTTAAGCACGATAACATTTTGTGCCAGATCTACATCCAATATGGGCATACCATAAATAGGTGAGGCCGGATTTTTACGCGCCGCGGGATTAACAACATCATTAGCACCAATAACCATGACAACATCGGTAGCGGAGAACTCATTATTTGCATCTTCCATCTCCAGCAACTTATCGTAGGGTACATCCGCTTCGGCAAGCAATACATTCATATGGCCCGGCATACGTCCGGCAACAGGATGAATGGCGTATTTTACATCCACCCCCTTTTCCTCTAGAATTTTTTCGAGTTCGTGACAGGTATGCTGGGCCTGAGCTACCGCAAGTCCATAACCCGGTACAATGAATACTTTTTTGGAATAACTCAATAATACGGCAGTGTCGGACAACGATATTTCCTTGATGCTTCCGGATACCGTGCCTGCTTCAGTTCCTGAATGACTGCCACCTCCAAAAGAACCAATAATAACATTCAACAAGGACCGATTCATAGCGTTGCACATCAATACTGTAAGAATAGTACCGGCAGATCCAACCAAAATGCCACCCGTAAGCATCACCTGATTATCATATATAAAACCGCCGCAGGCGGCCGCCACGCCGGTAAAGGAGTTTAGCAGGGAAATAACTACAGGCATATCGGCTCCTCCAATTGGCATTACAAAAGTGATTCCGTACAATAGACAAATGGCAATCAGGCTAAGTAACATCAGGCCATTGTATTCCTGCTGATAAGACATAAATACTACCATAACAACCGGAATAGCCAATAGAATCAAATTAATCAGCGATTGACCTTTAAAACGCTTGTCGGCAATATTGCCATTCAACTTACCAAATGCAATCATACTTCCTGAAAAGGATATCCCACCTATCAATAACCCGGAAAGTATGGCAAATAATTCACCGCTGTTGCAGGAATAAAAGTGATAATGCTTGTATTCAACTATGGATATCATTGCCGCACAGGCACCTCCCATTCCATTAAACAGTGAAACCATCTGAGGCATTGCTGTCATTTTTACACGCCTTGCTGTTAGTGTTCCGATTACCGTTCCAATAAGAATGGCACCGAAAATCCAAATATGATTTTTTAAATGTTCGCCGGTGGCATTGGTGTAAAAGAATATGGTCCCCATAATGGCGGCCCCCATGCCTACAGCGGCTAGTATATTTCCTCTTCGGGCGCTATCCGGTTTGCTCAGCATTTTTAAACCTGATATAAAAGTTATTGAACCAAACAGATAAATTAAAATTAAAACAGTGTTTTCGATCTGGTGCGACATAAAAACGAGATGGAGGGTTGAGCGATAATTATTTTTTCTTCTTAAACATTTCAAGCATACGGTCCGTTACCACAAATCCACCAACTACATTAAGGGTACCCAGGATTACGGCAAGGAATCCTAGTGTTAATGCCAGGTAATCATCCGGCGATGCTTCACCCATGACAATGATTGCTCCAATGATAACAACACCGTGAATGGCATTGGCTCCTGACATCAGTGGTGTATGCAATACTGACGGTACGTGGGAGATGACTTCAATACCCAGAAATATGGATAATATGACGATAAAGATTAAATCCTGATTGACTTGAATGATTTGAAAAAAAGCTTCCATGTTATAATTTACTTAGTTCAGCAATTCGTTGATTAATTAGTTGTGATTCGTGAGTAATACAACAACCTTTAATAATATCATCATCGAAATTCAGATGCAGTTGACCTTCTTTGTTAATCATAAGTTTTAGCAGATTAAACACATTTTTGCCAAACATTTTGCTGGCATCGTGTGGTATAGTTGATGGCAGGTAAGAGTTGCCCACTATGGTAACGCCTTGATGCTGTATCACCTGATTATTTACGGTTACTTCACAGTTTCCTCCGGTGCTTGCGGCCAGATCGATAATGACCGATCCGGGCTTCATGTTTTCAACAATGTTTTTGGGGATCAGGATGGGAGCTTTACGTCCGGGAATCTGTGCAGTTGAAATAATAACATCGGCTTTGAGTGCATGCTCTTCAATTTTAGCTTGTTGCCGTTTTTTGTATTCTTCAGATTGTTCAACAGCATAACCACCTGCAGTGGATGCGTCTGCGGCACCTTCTACTTCAACAAACTTGGCTCCGAGACTTTTAACTTCTTCTTTTACGGCAGGTCTCGTATCAAATGCCTCAACAACGGCGCCTAAACGCTTTGCAGTTGCAATAGCCTGCAGTCCGGCAACACCTGCTCCAAGTATTAACACCTTGGCCGGTGCTATACTGCCCGCCGCCGTCATAAACATTGGAAAAAATTTGGGCAAATGAACAGCGGCTGTCAGCACTGCCTTATAACCGGCCGCTGTTGCCTGTGAGGACAGTATATCCATAGACTGGGCTCTGGTTGTTCGAGGAATCATATCCAGACTAAACGATGATAAGCCGTGTTCCCTCAAATCATTTACCAAAGAGGGATTACTGAGGGGTTGTAGAACCGCGATTAATACGGCCCCTTTTTTAAGACCGCTTAATCGTGTTTTATCAGGAGCTGCAATGGAAAGTAAAATGTCGCACTGTTTTATCACATCATCAGCAGTAGACATAGTTGCTCCTGCTTTCGTATAGTCGGCGTCAGATGCATAGGAAGCATTGCCCGCACTATATTCTACCAGAACGGTTGTTTTCATTTGAGTTAACTGAGATACAATCTCCGGTAAGCATACAACACGATTGTCTCCAACGGGTTCTTTTAAGATGCCAATAATCATTGAGTGATTTTTTTATTTTGTCTTGATTGCAAGCAGGTAACACAAATGTATGGAATAAGGATGTATACTAATGACAAGATATATCAGATCTTATTCACGGTCCTCATTCAACATAACCCTGTCCTCAATCTCTTCAGGAACAAATTGAGCTACATCTCCACGATGGAGTAGTATATCACGAACAATGGAACTGCTGATCATGCTCAGCGATGGGTTAGCGATTAAGAATACGGTTTCAATATCCCGGTGAAGTGCCTGATTCATCTGAGCAATAGCTCGTTCAAACTCAAAATCAGCAGAAGTCCGCAATCCCCTTAAAATAAAATTGGCATGGTGCTGTTTGCAAAAATCTATGGTAAGGCCTTGATACTTGATTACACATATTTTCTTCTCATTTGAAAAAATTTCTTCGATCCAGGATTTTCGTGTTTCAACAGGAAAGAGGTATTTCTTTTGCGAGTTGACACCAATGCCGATGATGATCTGATCAAACAAGGGCAGTGCACGTTGGATCATGTCTACGTGACCAATATGTATGGGGTCGAACGACCCCGGGAAAACTGCAACACGCATGTCTTATTTATTTTATGCAACTAATATATGCTTATTTAAGTACCCTCAAACAAAAGCTAAAAAATAAATACGTATTAAAAACCAAATTGTGCAATCGGTTTATTTAAAGAAGTGAAAATGTGTTCCGCCATAATTTCTGTGATGAAAAAAATGAGGGTGTGTACTGAACTCATGCTCGGGGGAGGTTTCCAGTATAAACCATCCTTCAGGGTTCAATAATTTTTTTTCAAAAATAATATCCGGAATATCACGGATGTGTTGAAGCTTATACGGTGGACCTGCAAAAATGAGGTCGAATGATTCCCGACAATGATTTATAAATTGGAAAACATCACTACGAACAATTTGCATCCCCTTGATATCCCAGTCTAAAATCATTTTTTTAATGAAGTTGCTGCAATTCATATCTTGGTCGACTGCGATAATCTGCGCGCAACCTCTCGAAGCAAATTCGTAGCTTATAGAGCCTGTTCCGGCAAAAAGATCCAGAAATTTTACATCAACAAAATCAATTTGATTATTTAGAATGTTAAACAACCCTGTTTTGGCAAAATCGGTAGTTGGTCGTGTGGGGATATTATTGGGTGGATAAAATTTTCTTCCGCCGTATTTGCCTGAAATCACTCTCATGATTTCAGCAAAATAAATTGTAGTAGAAGTGAGTAGGTATATTCAAACTCTCCGGAACCTGGATGCGATCGGGCCTTTTCATGAAATGAATATGTCTGATGTACTTATATAACATTTCATATAATGCTGACTCTTTAACAATTTCACCCATAAGATATACCGGTGTATTTTCTGTGTCCAGTTTGAGTTGTTGATACGTATAAAGAAGGTAGTAAATAAAATCTTCCGGGGTGGTATATGGAAATGAATTAAAAAACATCACCCGCTGATTTTGAATGAAACAAACCTGTAGGATATTGGATTGAACATAGATATAAATACGTTCCTCATTGGATGGAAGGCTTTGGAGATGATCCATTAAAACGGTGCTGTTGTGTTTAACCGAGGCATCTCTGAATTGATGCAAAATGCTTTGCTTGAGTTCGTCAGGTATGCCGTAAACATTAATGATGTCATTATTGATCAGTTGGTCTGATGCGTAGCTGAAAGTAATTGTTGTGTCAAAATTAAACCGGATGTATGAGCTCAAGAGTTCCTCATCAAATAGCTCACCTGGAACAAGTGTATTATATGCATTAAAGATGAATACGCCTATCGCACGATATGTTTTATTCAGAAGTTCTTCCTGTTGGAAAAGGTTGTTGATGGTAGCATAATATTCTGCAGGGGAGGCAAATTGAAAAAAGTTGTAAGACTGCATATGTAACAGTCGGTTATTTCGATCATCCAGAACGCAAAAAATCAGTTGGGCCTCACTAATGAATAAGCGCAGGAGCAGTTCATCAGTATGTTCTCGTTGAAAACCCGAATCAGTGAATAATATCCCCGGGTATGATTTACGCTGAACGTCAGTCATCATGTTGTTACAATGATAAAAAAAAACGGGGACATAAATGCTTTAGGTCCCCGTTTTGATGATCTGTTGAGATTATTTCTGTCCGTTTGCAATGTCGCTCATATATTTTTCAAACGTCATATTGAGGTAATAATTCTCGTTGATATACTTAAGTTGATTCAGAAACGCAGTGCCGTCAACATATCCGGGAGAAATGCGAACCACATTTAGTTTGTCATCCAAATAGGTTAGGGTAGGATAGCCGGGTTGAGGAGTTAAAAACTTAGGGGCAATCGTATTGATACGGCGGTTTGGATCGTAGGAGTATTTGATGCCTTGATACAAAATAGTGTCTTTTGTTTCAGCATTTAGTTTAATGGAATAGAAATGTTCATTAAGGTAGGATACAACAGCCTGATCTTTATAGGTAGTAGCGTCAAGTCGTTTGCACCAGCCGCACCAGTCGGTGTATACGTCAACAAATATTTTTTTCTTCTTTTTGGCCATGAGCTTTTCCGCTTCAGTGAGACTTACCCATTTAATTGAGTTGCCATTTGTTTTTTTAGTATCGGTGTTCTGAGCCTTAGTATTTACACACAATAGACCGATGATTAGGGTGAGAACAGACGCTTTAATTAACTTTTTCATAGGATTGTTGTTGACTATTTTACTTAATTCTTCAAAAATAGTTCCAAAAGCGCACAACTACACTTAAATAAACTGATTACACACACACAATAACCCATAATTGACTTTAATTTGCCTCATTACCTGATTAACTTATGAAAATAGTCGTTGGAATTACCGGAGCCAGTGGGAGTATATATGCCTCAGCCCTTTTGAACACCCTAAGTCGTATCGAAAAGGACGGTAAGGAACTCCTTGTTTGTATGGTGATGAGTGATAATGCCAAAACAGTATGGCAGCACGAATTGGGCGGAGATGATTATAGCCGTCTTCCATTTAAAACTTATGCTAAAAACGATTTTCTTGCACCCTTTGCCAGTGGCTCAGGTAAGTTTGATGCCATGATCATATGTCCCTGCTCGATGGGCACCCTGGGGCGGATCGCTAGCGGCATCTCTGACGACCTGATGACTCGTGCGGCAGATGTGATGCTTAAGGAACGTAAAAAGTTGATTCTGGTGGTACGCGAAACACCCTATAACCTGATTCATATACGCAATATGCAGCAGGTAACCGAGGCCGGAGGTCTTATATGTCCGGCCACGCCTTCTTTTTATTCAAAACCACAAACTATGGAACAGGTGGCCATGACAGTTACCGACAGAGCACTGGAACTGGCCGGACTTGACCTCAAACACACCTATCGCTGGGGAACCGATAAAAGTTAAAAATTAACTGATTTTCAGACATATAGTTTTTGTGTTTTAATTAATATACCTATTTTTGCGTTCCCTTAAAAAAATCTACTTAAAAAGGAGGAACAAAATTTTGGAAGAAAACAACACACAAAATCCACAAACAGAAACAATTGTAACGGCTAGTGCCGGCAAACACGATGACTTTGATTGGTCAGCCAACAAGAAAAACGTTCGTCATTATTCTGATGCCGATCGTGAAAAATATTTATCTGACTATGACAAGTCGTTTGTTACCGTTAATGACGAAGAAATATTAATGGGTCAGGTAGTCAGCATTACGGCTACTGATGTGGTTCTGAATATTGGTTTTAAGTCAGATGGCTTAGTTCCTTTATCAGAGTTTCGTGATATCGCTAACTTAAAAGTTGGTGACAAAATAGAAGTTCAGGTTGTTGAAAAAGAAAATGCAAAAGGACAATTAACACTCAGTCGCAAGGCCGCTAAAACGCACCGTGCCTGGGAGAAAATTGTTGATGCCTTCAAAACACAGGCTATTGTTAATGGTACCGTTACCTCAAAAACTAAAGGCGGACTTATTGTTGACGTGTTTAGTTTAGAAACCTTCCTGCCCGGCTCACAGATTGATGTGAAGCCAATCACGGATTATGATGTATATGTTGGTCAAACCATGGAATTCAAAGTGGTTAAGATCAATGAAATTATCAAGAATGCGGTTGTTTCTCACAAGGCACTCATTGAAAGTGATATTGAACAA
The DNA here is from genome assembly GCA_014190535.1 of Bacteroidota bacterium. Taxonomy (GTDB): domain Bacteria; phylum Bacteroidota; class Bacteroidia; order Chitinophagales; family UBA10324; genus BJGO01. The sequence continues at coordinate 7,155 of BJGO01000129.1, forward strand.
CAGCGTCTTGAAATCATTGGTAAACTGGAAAAAGGACAGGTACTCGAAGGAACAATTAAAAACATTACCGATTTCGGTGCCTTCATCGATCTTGGCGGTGTTGACGGTTTGTTATACATCACCGACATTTCCTGGGGTCGTATTACGCACCCGAACGAAGTGCTTACAATCAACCAGAAAATTAATGTGGTTGTATTGGATTATGATGATGACAAGAAACGTATCAGCCTTGCACTGAAACAATTACTTCCGCATC
>BJGO01000130.1 GCA_014190535.1 Bacteroidota bacterium
GAATCGAAAGTCGTCTACTATAAGCTCCTCCCTGTCCGGTCTTTCCTTTTCCTCTTTGTCAGGCATAACAGGTTTACTATCGTCAAAAGCCCTGGGCTTATTATTCTTTCTAGCCACAACCTGCCCCTCTGCATTCAATTGTTCATTCCGGTCTTCAAGTGGCATCATTGCCTCCGGAATTTCATTAAGCGCTTCATTTTTAATCACGCCTCGTGTCCGTTTGTAATTTATGTGGTCGTATAACCAAACCGTATAAGGAACATCATAGGTACTAACTACAATCGAACCATCCTGATAATTGTCTGCTGTAACCAAAAAATCTGCCGGACTATATAAGTCGATATTGGTAAAAAGGGCTTTGCCTTGTTTATCTGTTTTATACACAGAGCCTGTCTCTTTTAACTTCAGTTGTGCATCCTGAATGGGCTGACCGGTATACCCATCAATAACCTGAATCGTGAACATCGTTCGCTCACCGGAATAACGGATAACAGGAACCTCTTTGGATAAGATCTGTTTCCAGGAAAAACGCCTCCAGCCGGAGGTTAGCATTAACAGGTCTAGCGTTGCCATTGACTTAGGATCGCTTTTGTCAAAATAGCTGTTAGGCGATGGAATCTTTTCCTTAAGATCGTGTTCCAACAACATTGCAGACAACAAATTTGCGGATTGATCATCAGCATAATTCAGTAATTGATCGTGAATTACCCGCGCCGAAATGATTGCCGGTATTGGATTTCCATCCATATCTGTCGTTCGTATTGTAGCCTTAACTTTATCCCGCGTTTGATATTGCTCCCGTTCAGTCTGTATACTGATATTCATTAGCCTGTCGCGGTTTACAAAAACTAATCGCTCGGCACGAGGGGTCATACGTTGATCAAATACGGTAAACTGGGCTACTCCAGTCGGAAAATTAGCCAGCGATATGTTCAGCTTATTATCACCGGGCTGTAATAAAGAAGATGTGCTATAACATACTTTACCCCGAACCTGACCAATAATTATTGCCTTATAGACGCCTGAAGAGCGAAGATGTAACTGTAGTTCCTGATTAACCTGATTGACTTCAAGATTAAATCCATTACTCAAAGGCTCAGGCAACTGCCATGTTTTAATTACATCTGCCGGCTTAGTAAGATGCAGCGTGTAGCTTTCATTTGCACCGGGTGTAAAGTAACAGGATCCCATTCCTTTATTGAATGTTTCAATCTTACAGATCTGTTTACCTTTTGAATCGCTGATTATGCCTTCTATATGGACGGGATTCATTTGTTCATCCATACTTCTGAATGCAACTCGTGATGGTATTGAGGCAATCATATCGCCACCCTCCGGAAAAAACTCCACCGATACTTCTGTTGATGTAATGGGCACAGCTTTGTTAATGCTTTCTGTTAAGCCGTCGTATTCAATCTTCACATTCATTTGCATATCGCGCGACTTAAATTTAGAGGGCAATACAAAGCGCACATACATTAATCCATCATCGCCTGTTGTGGAAGTGCCTTCGCTGATTTTAATTCCATCAGATTTTAATTCGTATGTAAACGGTTTATTCCTAAGCGGCAAGTTATCGTTAGTAATTACTGAAAATCTGGCAATCACCTCCTCGCCTTTTGTATAGCTTGACTTATCAAAAGTTAAGGCCATCTTTAGTCTGGGCAGAACAACTTTTTGAATTAAAATTTCTTTTTCGTAGCCGGCACTGTCGCTTACATTTTGCATCCATCGGGTATATGCCTTTATTTTATAGAATCCGCCGGGCATGGAAGAACTTGTACTGAAATCGCCGCCACAATGGCCTTCGCGGGCAATTAGCGCTAAGGACTGAACTACCTTACCTGATGGTGCCAATAAATCTACATGTACGATATCACTTTTAGTGGACTTTAACAACTGACTGTTTTTTAAAAACACCCCAAACCAAATCGATTCACCCGGACTATATATAGGTTGGTTGGTAGCCAAATACAATTTATCTTCAATCGCGACATTAGAATATTCCTTGAATAATTTCTCCAAAGAATCTACCTGTTCATCTTTTAATGAAACGAGGTTGTCGTGAGCTTTAGGAATAGAAACTATAGCAATAGCGGCAAAGACTAATGCCAAAAACGGTTTGATGTAGTATGATGGTCGCATAACAAAAATGATTTATTTAGTAGATGACTTCATAAATGTTTTTACATAAGATGACTATAAAAAATATTACGAAGCATGATATTTGTACCTTTACGACATTAGTATTTCTTGAGCCCTGCATCATACAACCATCTGAGCGATAGTGAGTTAATAGCACTTTATAAACTTGATTCAAACAAGCAGGCATTCGGTATTCTTTTTAATCGGTACACACATCTAGTTTTTGGTGTGTGTGTAAAATATTTAAAGGATCGCGATGATGCTGAGGATGCCGTTATGCAAATTTTTGAAAAATTATTAACCGATATCATAAAACATGATGTTCAGGAGTTTAAGTTCTGGATTCACACGGTAGCTAAAAACCACTGCCTGATGCAACTCCGTAAGGAACAACTTGCCAGAAAACATCAAAATCAGCTTGATAAAGATGCAATCTCACTTATGGATTTTACTGAAGATGCGCATCATGACCGAAACGAAATAAAAGAAATCCAACTCAATGAGATGAATCTGGCACTGAAACAATTAAATGATACACAACGACGCTGTGTTGAATTATTTTACATTCAGGATAAATCGTATCAGCAGATAGCTCTGGAAACAGGGTTCACGCTGAACGAGGTTAGAAGTTATATTCAAAATGGAAAACGTAATTTAAAAATTCATCTGGAGAAAATTCGTGAAAGAAATTAAACCTGTCAGAACACATTGTTTATCGAACGATGAACTCGAAAAGCTCCTGTATCATCCCGATAGTATCGAAAATCAATCGATACTGCTTGATCATATATCCGGGTGTGAATTATGTAGCGATGCCTACGATGGTATGAAACTATTAAATGAAGAAGAGTACCATAAACATCTTATTCAGCTCAATGAAAAAATAAAAGACCGACTCGGCGATTCGAAAAAACGAATCCTGCCTCTTCGAAAATGGCTAACTATTGCCGCATCATTCCTCATCTTATTTACACTTACTTATTATCTAAATCAATATTTCAGCAGACAACAACAGGAACTTGCCCAGATACCAAATCAAAAAAACACTGATGCTTTCTCAAATGATGAACCTATTGCACCATCTAATTCTGTTTCGGATTCTATTAAGCCGGATGTGAACACGAACAAACCTGTGTTGATGAATCCTGAGAATACCAAGGATATACGTAAGGACGATAAGATGTTCCGTGAGGAGGTCAAGACGGAAGATATACAATCAACACAGCAAACTGGGGCATATAAAAATATCCAAAATCAGGATGCACTCAAGTCGAATAATCAGGGGAAGCCATACGTTCCTGCACCATCGGGTACACAACAACCGGGTAGTGAGCAAGAAGACTTACCTTCAACATTATACACAGAGAAATCAGTTACGGTTGATGACAAGGAGTCACTTTCGGAAAGTGTAACCATTTCAACCGAGTCAAATAGAAAAATAAAAAAGAAACAAAGAGATGGTAATAAACTAAACGAAGCTCCTATTGTAAATGAATCGTCTGAAAAAAATCAGTTTCAAAATTTAACTGTAGCCGACTCGACAGAATTATATAAAAACATACGCACCGAGAAGATACTCCAGTTTGCTCAGGAAGCGTATAACCAAAATCAATTTCAGCAGGCCATAAGCCTGTGTAATCAGATTTTATTACGTAATGATGGTGCAGAAGACAATGCCTTATTGCTAAAAGCAAAATGCCTTTATAAACTTGGGGATAAAAATAGTAGCGTACAACTATTACAAGAGTTGATTAAAAGAAAATCACCGCTCAGTAATGAGGCTCAGCAGATCATAGACAGCTATTAAGCATCCACGCGGGCGTATTTTGCATTTCGCTCTATGAATTCTCTACGCGGTGGTACGTCATCGCCCATCAACATGGAAAAGATATGATCGGCTTCAGCAAGGCTCTCTATAGTCACCTGCTTTAAGGTTCGTGTTTCAGGATTCATAGTGGTCTCCCATAGTTGTTCAGCATTCATCTCTCCCAAACCTTTGTATCGCTGAATCGTTACCGAATCTTCTTTGCCGGCCGCTATTTGCTCAACCGCTAACTTACGTTGTTCGTCATTCCAGCAATACCGTTGCTCTTTTCCTTTTTTTACCAGGTATAAAGGAGGAGAGGCGATGTATACATATCCCTGTTCGATAAGTTCTTTCATAAATCGGAAGAAGAAGGTCAGAATCAGTGTGGAGATATGCGATCCATCAACATCCGCATCGGTCATAATGACGATTTTATGATAACGCAGTTTTTCCAGATTCAATGCCTTATCATCCTCCTTGGTGCCAATACTAACACCGAGTGCGGTAAAAATATTTTTTATCTCCTCGTTGTCGTAAATCTTATGCTCCATGGCTTTTTCCACATTCAGAATTTTACCGCGAAGCGGCAATATGGCCTGATAGGCCCGATTACGACCTTGTTTAGCAGTACCACCCGCCGAATCTCCCTCGACCAGGAATATCTCGCACTGACGAGGATCTTTGTCACTGCAATCGGCGAGTTTCCCCGGTAACCCTGATCCGGCCATGCCATTTTTGCGTTGCACCATCTCACGAGCCTTACGGGCGGCGTGTCGGGCAGTAGCAGTTAATATGACCTTGTTAATGATTTGTTTGGCCTCTTTGGGGTTTTCCTCCAAAAAGTTATTCAAGGCTTCACCAACTGTAGTATCAACAATGCCTAGCACTTCAGAGTTACCCAATTTTGATTTTGTTTGCCCCTCGAACTGAGGCTCCGGTACCTTCACACTGACAACAGCGGTAAGCCCCTCTCTAAAATCGTCTCCGGTAATGTCGAAGTTTAGTTTCTCAAAAAGTTTATTCTGATCACCATAATTTTTAAATACGCGGGTTAAGGCGCGGCGGAATCCGGCAACGTGAGTGCCACCTTCAATGGTATTAATATTATTTACATAAGAATGTACATTCTCGTTGTAACCGGTATTGTAAGTGAGGGCAATTTCAACCATCACATTGTCGCGGGAACCCTCAGTTACAATAGGCTCTGATAATAATTTTTCACGGTTGCCATCGAGATATCGTACAAATTCTATCAATCCTTTCTCAGAAAAGAATCGCTCAGAGAAGTATTGATCATTTTCATCCTTTTCTCGTTTATCCGTAAGTGTGATAGCAATGCCTTTGTTCAGATAGGCAAGTTCACACATGCGCCCGGCAAGTGTGCTATAATTGTACTGCGACACTGTAAAAATGGATGTGTCGGGCAGAAAGGTTACTTCAGTTCCGGTTCTATCGGTAGTTCCGATTACCTTAACATCGTAAAGTGGTTTACCAATGCTGTATTCCTGCTGAAAAATCTGCCCCTCACGATGAACGGTGACGATTAAATGAGACGAAAGAGCATTCACACAGGAAACACCGACCCCGTGCAAACCACCGGAAACTTTATAGGTGTCTTTATTGAACTTACCTCCCGCATGAAGGACCGTCATAACCACTTCAAGGGCACTGCGTTTTTCTTTTTTGTGCATATCGGTAGGTATGCCCCGCCCATCATCTTTTACTGTGATGCTGTTGTCTTCATTGATAAACACCTGTATGTTTTTACAGTAGCCCGCAAGTGCTTCATCGATTGAGTTATCGACAACCTCATAAACAAGGTGATGTAAACCACGCACGCCGATGTCGCCAATGTACATCGCCGGTCTTTTGCGTACCGCCTCTAAGCCTTCTAGTACCTGAATGTTTTCAGAAGTATAATTCGATTGTGACGTTTTTTCCATAGTTTCAGTTAGCAGTTCTTCCGCCATTTTTTCGTAATGTTTTATTGTTATTTTAAGCCCCTCAAAGGTACCAAAATCAGCGCTTGTATTGAGGTTTATATTACTTTTTTGAAATGTTTTTTTTGTTGAAAACTAAATGACCCGAATGATCGCAAATTGGTGACTTTTACAGCGTTTTTAATCACTCAAAATGAAATTCAATCTACCAAAAGCACTTGGCCTTACGATGATCATTAGTATCCTGGGGTTTACCGGATACAGCCAGAAAAAAACTGAAATAACCAAACCCGAAATGCCCATCAGTAACGACACCAAAATTGTAAGTTATACGAGTGTTATAGAGCTAACAGGTATTTCGAAAGATGAATTATTTCTGCGCGCTCAAAACTTCTACAAATCAAACTATAAGAATTCATCGCAGGTCATTCAAAGTGCCGATGCCGCAACAGGCAAAATTGAAGGGAAGGCACAATTCACCACAGAAAAAATATTAAAGAATGGTGTTAAAGCTCAGGCCGATATGATTAAATACAGCATCAACCTTATGCTCAAGGACGGAAAATATAAATATGAAATTACCAACATCAATATACAGGCCGCAAGCTATAAGCCAATAGAAACGTATTTCAGCGAAACAGATCCCTTGCGTGATGAACATTGGGGAACACTTAACCAAGCTGATGAGTATTTCAATAATCTTGTAGGATTGATTAAGGAGGCTATGGAAAAACCAAGCAGTGTAACCAAAAGCGAAGATTGGTAATTACATGTGCGGCATTGCAGGGATAATCAGTAAAACTGAAAAACCAATCAACCGTAATGAACTCAACAAATTATCGGAGGCAATAGCTCACCGGGGGCCTGACGGTGATGGCCTATATTTCAATGAATCCGGTACGATCGGACTGGCACACAGAAGATTATCAATTATTGATTTAAGCGCTGATGCCAATCAGCCTATGCAGGTCTTAGACCGTTACATCATCATTTTTAATGGCGAGATATATAACTTTATTGAACTAAGAGAACAGCTTGTCAAATCCGGCTATTCATTCCGGACAAAGAGTGACACAGAAGTACTTTGTGTATCCTATCACCATTACGGGATTGAATTTCTTAATCAGCTTGATGGCATGTTTGCCTTTTGTATCTACGACATCGAGTTAAATGAAATACTTTTTGCGAGGGATCGATTCGGTGAAAAACCATTTTATATTCAAGAGGATACCGATTGTCTGAGGTTTGCATCTGAGATAAAATCATTTTGGAAAGCAGGCATAAAGCCTGTAATTAATGAACAGATGGTCTATTACTTCCTGGCATTTGAACTTGTTGAAAACCCAAAATGCAAATCAGATACATTTTTCAGCAATATATCTAAACTAGAAGCCGCTCATTATGTGCGAATAAACATGAATACTGGCGAGCGGAAACAAGTGAAA
>BJGO01000131.1 GCA_014190535.1 Bacteroidota bacterium
GCAAGAGTTTGCAGAGCCTGTTGCCTGATGTTTTCAGATTTAATTTAGCTTCAATTCAGATAATCCTTTATGGATTAAGAGCGCTCGAGCGAAGAAAAGAAAAAGTCACCTTCTATACGGGCATTATCATCTGAATCAGAACCGTGAACGGCATTACGTTCAATAGATTCAGCATATACCTTGCGAATAGTTCCTGCCTCGGCATTAGCAGGGTTTGTAGCGCCTATAAGTTTTCTGAAATCTTCAACAGCATTATCTTTTTCCAGTATGGCCGCTACAATTGGACCGGATGTCATAAAGGACACGAGATCGTTATAAAACGGACGTTCTTTATGAACCGCATAAAACTGGGAAGCCTGTGCCTGAGTCAGACGGGTGTATTTCATCGCATTGATGCGGAATCCGGCTTCGTTAATCATTTTTAAAATACCGCCAATGTTATTGTTTTCAACAGCGTCCGGCTTGATCATGGTCAGTGTTTTGTTTCCTTTTGACATAGATTTATTTTTTTATTGTCGCGCAAAAGTAGTTCTTGCAATGAATGTTTTCAGTTTATTTAAGAAATAAATTCCTGCGCCTTACTTTTGACTGCTTAACTACTAAAACATACCCATTGTATGCATAATATCGAGTCGCTGAGACTTTTACTGAATAAACCACAGCATATCGTTATCACCACACATCATAAGCCGGATGGTGATGCATTGGGTTCGTCGCTGGCTTTGTATCACTATTTTACACGTAAAGGTCATAAAGCCACCGTTGTTTCACCAACCGATTATCCGGATTTTCTGCATTGGATGCCGGGCGAAAATACCGTTATCAATTATGAACTGGAGCCTCACAGGAGCACCAAATTAATTTCGGAAGCGGCTCTTATTGTTTGTCTCGATTTCAATAAGTTGTACCGTATTAACGAGCTGGGCTCCATTATCGATGCTGCTACAGCGCCTAAGTTATTAATTGACCATCATCCCGAGCCGGATTCATTTGCTGATTTTAATCTGCATCGGATAACAGCTTGTTCCACCTGCGAACTGGTTTATGACTTCATTCTTCTTTTAGATGATGAACACTTTATTAATGCAGAAATAGCCACTTGTCTGTATACCGGTATATTAACCGATACGGATCGGTTTCGAGTGCCCACCACAACACCACACGTGCATCGTATTACTGCACGATTGCTGGAATTTGGTGTAGATATGACGAATGTTTATCAGCGGATCTATGAAACGTATCCGGAATATAAACTTCGTTTTTTTGGATTTTGTATTAACGAACGGATGGACATCATTCCCGAACTGCAAACAGGGATCATAGCAATTGATGCCGCCGATTTAAGGCAGTTTGGTATTAAGACCGGCGATACAGAGGGACTGGTAAATTTCCCACTGCAATTGAAAGACGTGCGGTTGGCCGCTATTATCATTGAGCGCCCCGATCAGGTTAAATTGTCCTTTCGATCCAAAGGTAATGTAGATGTAAATGCGCTGGCCCGAGATCACTTCGAAGGTGGTGGCCATAAGAATGCATCAGGGGGCAAATCAGCGCTCAATGTTCAGGAAACCAAACAGAATTTAATTGCTATTTTAGCACGCCAAAAAAATTATTTTTTTGACTGATGAAAACAATACTCATTTTATCCGGCCTGGCTCTTTCTGCACTTCTTTTTTCGTGCACCAATTCAGGAAACAACAATGCAAATTATACAACTTCTCCCAAAGGACTTAAATATCAAATTATTACCGGAAATAGTGCACAAAAAGCTCAGTTAGGTAATTTCATACAGTACTCCAGCACGCTAAGGACAACAAAAGGTGAACTTATTTTTGCATCAGCTTCGTCCGGTAATCTTTTATTGAGCAATGTTGTAGCCGCTGATCACGATGGCGATCCAAAAGAAATATTAACAATGCTTGGCGAGGGTGATAGTGTAAGTATGCTGATTCCTGAATCGGAATTTTTTAAAAACAACCCTTTACCGGCGCAGGTCAAGAAAGGCGATCAGGTTGTGCTTGATTTAAAAATATATAATGTGTACACGGCTGATCAGTATAATAACGACATATTGCCTACCATGAAAGCGGCACCTTATCTTAAGGAAGAGCAGACTATCAAGGATTATATTCAGAGCAAAGGCTGGGAATTCACTAAAACGCCAAGCGGGCTATTTATTGTAACCGATAAGCCTGGCAGCGGCAAGAAGCCTGCGGCAAACAATAAAGTTAAAGTGAATTACAGTGGATTTTTGCTTAATGGCACTCCATTTGATTCAAACGTAGATCCACAGTTCAATCACATACAACCATTTGAATTTACTATCGGTACCGGACAGGTTATTAAAGGCTGGGATGAGGGCATTCCTTATTTTGCTAAGGGTGGAAAAGGAAAACTTATTATTCCCGCCCGATTAGCATACGGTGAGCAGGGTAGTGGCGCCAACATTCCTCCAAACAGTCCGCTGATGTTTGAGATCGAACTACTAGACTTTCAATAAACTAAACACTATTTAAACAAAATCATGAATAAAACTAAAAAACGAGTACTAATCGGCACTTTTGTAATTGCTTTTTTTGCCATCACGATTCCTATGTTTTTTGTATTTGCCGGGGACGGGGGCGGGTACAAAAAAACACCCAATGGCCTTCAGTACAGGATTATCAAAGACAACAAAAATCCCAAAGCTAAAATTGGTGATTTTATCTCCATTCACATGACCTATAAGACAGATTTCGATTCTGTTTTATTTACCACGCGCCAGATGAATAATAATGAGCCCGTAGAAATTCCCGTAACACCGCCTCAATTTAAAGGAGATGCTACCGAGGGATTTACGCTCTTAGGTACAGGCGACAGTGCAGAATTTAAAATGCCTGTTGATTCTATTTTTAAAAATCAACCTATGCCGTCTTTTGCCAAACCCGGAGGTTATATTCATATGTTTGTAAATGTGGTGAAGGTGATGAGCAAAGAAGAAAAAGAAAAAGCACAAAAGGAGCAGGAAGCGGCACAAATCAGCATCGATGAAAAAGCCATAGAGGAATATATTAAAAATAATAATTACAAATCATCAGTAAAGAAAACGGAGAGTGGTTTGTATTACGTGGTTCAGTCACAGGGAAATGGACCTAAAGTAGAAGCCGGTAAGAAAGTTTCTGTGAATTACACCGGTAAACTACTCAACGGCAATGTGTTTGATTCAAATACTGATCCAAAGTTCAATCACGTTCAGCCTTTTGAATTCAACGTTGGTGAAGGTCAGGTTATCAGTGGTTGGGATGAAGGTCTCCAATTATTTAACGTGGGTGGTAAAGGCATTCTTATCATACCTTCCCGATTGGGATATGGATCGAGAGGCGCAGGGGGCAGTATACCGGCAAACTCAGTACTCGTATTCGATGTTGAACTTCTTGATGCAAAATAAGTTAAGCGTAATAGCACATTATCAAAAGCCCCGAAAGGGGCTTTTTTTATTTTCTGAGAAAAACAGATAGATGTTGTTGCATTCAACTTGCCTCATCCATAATGGCACGAATAAGAGTCATGGAGTAAACCAAATAAAACAAGTAGGAGAACAGGAATAGGAGCCAGGGCAGTGCGATAAATTGTACTATGTATGTTTTGATGAGTTCGCTGGCGTGCAGTAAATCCTTATAATGCGTAAAACTATACAGAATCGCAATAAGCATAAGCGGAATACCTATGATGTCAAGGAGGATATCTTTTACGAATGGATCATCCACGAGGTGGGATACCTTAACCATCATACCCAGATAGAGAATAATCAGAGCACAACAATTGAGGATGATCATGTATCTTAAATTAGGATTCAGGGTGTTGGCCTTTATATTGAGATTAGTTAAAGGTAGTATGAGTGAGAGCGCCACTCCTGCACTTGCCAGGCGGAACAAATTATCGCCACCGGGTATAAACCGGAATTTGGCAAGCCAGGCTAAGAATAAAATACTGATACTTATCTTAAATAGTTTAAATGCCAGTCGGGTTAATCCGGTGTATGAATTCATTAATTATGAATATTTTGATGCGTTGAAAAATATCAGATGCAATGTGCTGATATTTTTATTTTTCGAATTAAGGATACCTCTTAAAGTCCTTTGATCCATAGCCATACGCTTTGATTCAAATCAAATGTATTGGTGAATTCAATACCATTGATTTGTTTGATTTGTAAAGAAGTTGTACTAACATTACCCGAAATACTTCCCCATGGAGTGCACGAGAGAACTAATTTATTAGATCCCACAACAGGATAGAGCGCATAATTGCATGGTGTTTGTCCGGCATAGATATAGGTGTCGTTATCAAGGATGCTTAAAGTGTCGGAAATAGGTTGAGGAAAACCATTCGGAGTTGTTGCATACTGGTAGATCAACCACTTTCCTGTAAATAATGTATCTATAGGTTGTGAGCCCTGCCAAACCGGAAGATTGATTCCGGGTTGTGGTTTGAGTGGTTCCTGTTTTTTGCATGACAGGAAAATAAGCAGACATAATATAGCGAGCAGTTGCTTAATCATTCCGATCAAAGTATAAGGTGGAGAAATAGTAATAATTTGTATCCCCCAGTGATTCGTAGGTTTCCCTTCCTTTCAAAATCATACAATCCTCATCGATATAGTCAACAAAAAACACCCTCGCACTACCATTTGCCGTTGGAAAAATCCTTACGGTTTCATAGTTACGGGTTAACTCATAATTCTTTTTGTTATTTACCCGAATGCTGTTATCATCAATTTCCCAGATGGTAGAGTCTCTTTGTATAGAGTCAATGAGTTCATTACTGCCATCAATATCGAGTGAATTTATGGTGATGGTATCGTTGAAGTACGTATAGGTTTGCCATCGGTCTGTATCCAGATTTTCAAGATTTAATTCTGCATTGCGCAGTGTCCATTGACCAATAATATCGTTCACCACCTGCTCCCTGCAGGATGTAAACCATACACAGGCCAAACAAAATGCAATCCGTAAGATTTTCATATTAATTCACTACAGGCTTCATACCGCGCACACCCATATCCACAACGGTATCACCGGCATCTGGCTCATAGATATTGTCTCCGGCAGAATCGGTCCACTCAAAACTGTCATTGGTACTTAAGGATACAGTAACAACAAGGTCTTCTTCTTCCTTTCCGGTTATGGTTAAGGGCGTATCAAAAGCGGCAGTAACAACGCAGGAACCGGCCGGAATGGGTGAGGTGTTAAATATGGGATTTACGACTGTCGTTGAACCGGGAGGTGCCTGACCCTGAGTTATAAAGCCTAATGCCTCAAATGCCCAGTAGCCCTGCAGTTTGTTGGCATTCACATTGACCGAAGTGTTTTTGGGTTTAAAACTATTGATATAGGTATTAAAGCCGATAAAAGAGGCAATCGTTCCTGTAAAGTCGAGCCCGTTGTATCGCACCTTTACATCATAGTTCTGATAGGCCAGCGAAATACGCAACCATTCATAAGTTCCCGCATTCACATCTCTCAAGGGTACGGAGTAAAAGGTTTCACCATTTTTGGCTATGATCGATTTACTGAAGTCGATCGCTAGATCACCGCCGACCGATGTTTCGGGTGCTTTATACAAAATATTGCCCGCACCAAGGGCTGTGTACATGTTGGGCGCCAATTCAATATAATGAGCGCTCATGCTATTAAATACCGGCGATTGTGCACCGTGACCCGCCGGTAGTGTGGCCGGCTGACCAATATTATTGAGTCGTTGTTGTGTGCTGTCAAAACGAAATTTAAAGATGAGCTTAGGCTCTGGTGAGTCGGCTTTATCTTTTTTACAAGAGACACAAATCATCACCACAAGGCAAGAAAAGACGAGTTGAATTGTTGATTTCATAGGTATGAAAAATTAATAAACTAAATTAACGAAAACTCTCCGGCAATCGTATCTGAGCTTTCGTGAAGTTCTGCTAATATTGTTAAATAAGTAGATCCATTGAGTACACAACCCGAAATAGAATTACTTAACGAGTATAACATATATTTCATTGCCGACAAGGCCATCGGTGAGGCTAGTGAAGATAAACTTCAGCGCGAATCAAATGTTAGTCTCTCTTTTGATTATCTGCGTAGTACCGATCAACAGGATTATTGTGTTCTTTATATCGATATCGAAATTTATGCTCCGGGATTTGCCTCCTCATTATATCGTTGTGAGTTTGGTCTATGGGGGCCGTTTTCGACGATAACCAATAATAATATTCTCTTTATTATTATTGATAAATCATTTGAGCAGGCAGAAGTTTGTTTTAATCAATTATGTAACGATAATGGGATAGAGGATATACCCACTTTTATTTTACAGGATGCAGACTATGAAAAAATTATTGAAGGTATTATCCAGGAGGTACCTATAAGGGAGAAGACCTGGGAGGGTAACAGAGAATTACATCTTACCGAAGGCGGATTTTTTACCATGGGTAAAAAGACAGCCCTATTCATACAGGGCACCTTTGTGGTTATGGATCAGTTATTTATGCTCAATTCAAATGTAAACCGGCTGCATAATCGCCATATGTTTTTTGAGCAAACCGGTTTAGATCTTAGTCGGTATAATACGCTCAGAATCTATTGTAACAGCATCAGTAAATCGGATATACGGCTTAGCTTTTATCAGATCATCTATTTGTTCCTCCTCGTAGATTGTGCTGCCCAAATTCTGTTAAGCCCCATGCTCAATACTCTGGAGCCCGAACTAAATCGTTACGGACTTAATGCGGAAAATGCACGGGAATATTTAAAGGTTGCGAGTGACATACGGGGACAATTGAATCACGAACTTACCGATGCAGAAACCATTATTGACTTATTGAATAAGTCATACGACTGGCCTGCCCTGATGCAGTGATCAGAAATTATATTGAATGCGCACAAAAATATTTCTCCCGGTTTCATCGCTGAAATACCTGAAGCGATTCATATAATTCCTGTAACGTGTATTTAAGAGATTGGTGCTGCCGGCTTGAATGAACCAGGTGCCTGATTTTGCAGTAATTAATTCATACTTCAGATGAAAATTCCAAAGCTTGTAGGTTGGGGGAGGAGGCGCAAAATCACTTTCAGGCTCAACCAGATTTTGAACGAAGGCGGACTCCTGTTCTATGTTAAAATCAAGTTTTGCGTAAGTTTTGCGCATAATATTTATAATTAAATCTTGTTTAAGGCGGTTGGGTACTATGCCCGGAATATATTTCCGGTTAGTTATATCTCTGGAATAGAGATAACTGAATTGATGTGAAGAGGACAAT
>BJGO01000132.1 GCA_014190535.1 Bacteroidota bacterium
CTTCTGCCTGAGCTACTAACATATCATAGCCGTTAATCAAAGTACTGCCTTTTCGTTCTGCCTGTTTAAGAAATAATGTTCTTTCAGGATTATATATTAAATCGATGCAGGTGTGGTGTGGTGTTAAATATTCAAATGGAATTGCTACCGATTCGTTGATGTTTGGGTACATGCCTAATGGTGTACAATGAATGATAACCAGATGCGACTGAATCAACTCCTTATTTAAATCGTGATATCGTATAAATCGTGAATCACTTGACTCCCCCCTCGACACAACAACGTAAGACATGCCTAGTTTTCGCAGTACATATTGAATGGCACTACTGCTTCCACCACTGCCAAGTACAAGAGCCGACTGCAAGCTCGATATCTTATTGCGGATAAGCAGATGCTCAAATCCTAACACGTCGGTATTATATCCACTTAACCATCCTTGTCGTTTAATAATGGTATTAACTGTTTTTAATTCCTCTGCGGCTCCGTTTAATACATCCAAATAGGGAACTATGGATTGTTTAAAGGGCAATGTTACATTGAGCCCAATCAGGTTTTCATATTGCCTTATCAAACCTGGAAATAATGAAATGTTATCCAGTTCAAATCGGGTATACGAGGCATCGAGGCCAAGTGAGGTAAATTTGTTATTAAAATAATTAGGAGAAAAGCTGTGAGTAAGAGGCTTACCAATAATTCCAAATAAAAACCTACCCATAGCTCACTCATGCGCCTTCCTTGCCCAGGAAATGCAGAAGGGTGTCGCCGCGCAAACCCAGCCTAAGTGTTTCCAGAGGTATCACTTCGTTGGTTGCAATATTACCGAGGTTAACATTTGAACCCAGAAGCTTTATGAAGTAAACCTGTTGGGCCTTATTGGGGGCTTCCCATAATATATCTTCTGCAGGCACCTGAGTGAGAATTTCTTCAATCAGTCCGTAGCGCACTTCACCACTCCCCCTGTATATACCTACATTCCCGCCTTCCCTTGCTTCAGCAATAACCTTCCAGGCACCGGCACTGAGTTCCGTTTTCATTAATTCAATCCATTTATAAGGAGGAATAATTTTTTCTGCATCCTTGGAGCCAACCTCTGAAAGCACAGTAACATGCTTGCTGAGGCGGGAGATATATCCGCACTTTTCATCGTGCTTCATCTCCAATGATCCGTCGCTTACTTCGGCATGTGTAATACCATACTGATCAAGATAACGCACATAATCATCAAAGGCATTACGAGCAATGAAGCACTCCAGCAAGGTGCCACCGAAGTACACCGGTATACCCGCGTCCTTGTATATTTTAATTTTTTCTTTCAGTCGAGGCGTAATTGCGGCACTTCCGAAACCAAGCTTTACGATATCTATATATTCAGATGCGCTATCGAGCATGTCCTCGGTTTCTCTTAGGCTGAGACCTTTATCCATAACCATGGTGATGCCGTAACGACGAGGCTTAGATTCACGGGGAGGAAGTCCCGAAAGTGTAAAATTGAGCATTATTGATCTTGTTGATATATATCGAGTAATTGAATGACCGAGTTGTCCCGGGTGATTCCTGGTATAAATTTAGGAACCATTTTAAAATTATTGAAGTTCAGACGTATAGCTACTTCGAACAGGCTGATTGCCTCTTTGTGCATACCGGCCAAATAGGCGGCTACTGCTTCATAATAGGCCATATCATCAAACACTTTATTTTCGATACGGGCCATACCGATGATGTCAAGGGCAAGCTCATAACAAGATGTCTGAATAGCGTGTGTTGTAAGTTGTTTATAGGTTTTCTTACTACGCAACTGTGGATTTAGTCCCTGCAGATGGATAATCATCTCCTGTAACATCTGCTGATCGCCGAGTTTGGATGCCGCCTCAGCAATAGCTAAAATGTAACTTAGTTTATCGTGATCGAGTTGGAGCGCCTTGTGATAAAACAACGCGGCATTTTCCCATTGCTTATCTCGTTTATAGGTAAGGCCGATGCGATAGAATGCCTGATGAAATTTAGGGTCACTGTTTATGGCCTTTCGGTAGTGCAGGCGAGCCTTGGGATAGTCTTTTAATTTTTCGTAGCATAATCCGATGGCATAGTGCAACTCTTCGTATGGCTTCGAAATTTCAATAGCTTTTTTATAATTGTCAATTGCCTTGTGATACTGCTTCAGTTTAAAATAAGCATCACCACATTCGCGGTATGCGAGATCGTAATTCTCATTGATGGCTAGCGCATACTCATAGGCTTCGATACTACGTTCATATAAGCCGAGAAAGTAATAGGCACTGCCCAGATTGTGCCAGGCCAAATAGGAATAAGGCATTTCATCAATCAATTGTTTATGGAACTGTACGCTGTCTTCAAATGCGTTAGCCAATTCTACACTGTACCACATGCGGGATAGTGCCTCCACATTAGATGCATTATACATAAGACACTTCTTCAAGCATTCATACACCTTATCGTAAGCTCCGATATCCTCATATACGTCAGCTTTTTCGAGCCACAATTCCTCCATCTCGTTAAACTCAGCAAACTTCATTGCGGCATCAATAATCTCAATGGATTTATTGTGTTCGGATTTAGACAAATAAATGTCAGCCCGTAATAAATAAACGCCCAAATCCTTTGGTTCCAGTGTTTCCGCTTTGTCCAGTAATTCAAGGGCCTCCTTATGTTTGCGCTTCTGCATTAAAAAAGAGGCTTTCTTGGTTAACAGGGCCGCTGAAAATGGATATACATCCAGCGCATAGTCAACTACTTCTATGGCTTTAGCCGTATCGAGCCTTAGTTCGTAATACTCGATAAGGTCTTCAAGATCATGGATATCAAAAAAAGCCGGTTGCTTTCTGACGATCATGTCCTCGTACTTTGCGATAGTCTGATCTATATTATTCTGATAGTTCTCTTCGTTGTCGTCTTCAAACATTTTCAGGTGATTATCTACAATCAAAAATACAAATAATTCAGGCAGTAAACTTTATGATTCCGTTAATTTGCCATCAAATCACTGATTACTAATGAGAAAAAATATTTTATCCCTTTTTCTGTTATGCGGCCTGGCTCATTTTACGTATGCACAGCCTAAATATTGGCAACAACAGGCTGACTACCGAATCAAGGTAACACTCGATGATGTTCACCATATTTTGCGCGGAGAAGTTGAAATTACCTATACCAATAATTCCCCAAACGATCTGGATGAACTATACCTGCACCTTTGGCCCAATGCCTATGCCGGACGATCCACCGTTTTTAATCAGGAACTCCTGAAGAAAGGTGAGACAAAATTTCAATATGCCGACGAGTCGCAGTATGGTTATATCGACAGCTTGTCGTTTAAGGCATACCATCCAACAACGAAACAGGAGTTGGTGATACCATCGCTGAACTATCCAAATCCGAAGTCAAAAGATGTTGCCATACTAAAGTTAACACAAGCGCTAAAACGTGGCGAGTCGCTGATTCTATCTACGCCATTTCGTGAAAAGCTTCCCTACTCTTTTTCCCGTGGTGGTCATTATGGCCAATCTTATCAGGTTACACAGTGGTTCCCAAAAATGGCTATGTATGACCAAAGCGGCTGGCATCCGCATCACTACACTGAGCAAAGCGAGTATTACGACAATTTTGGAAATTATGATGTGCAAATCACACTACCTTCCAATTATGTGGTTGCCGCAACAGGCAATCTGATGACCGCTTCTGAAAATGAGTGGCTTCAAAGTCTTATTGGTAAAAACCGGAATATCCGTTCCGATGAACCTTCATCAACTACTTACAAGACGATTCAGTACGTACAGAAAAACGTTCACGATTTCGCCTGGTTTGCCGACAAGCAATATATCGTTGACCGGAGCAGTGTGGTGCTGCCCGGCAGTAAACGTAACGTAGATACGTGGACCTTTTATTTACCGGAACATCAGGATGTATGGAAAAATGCCACACGGATGATTGACTCATCTGTTTATTATTACTCGCTGTGGGTTGGTGATTATCTCTACTCGCAGGCCACTGCTGTTGATGGTCACCTGTTGGCCGGAGGTGGCATGGAATATCCAAACATTACCATCATTGCAGGAAATTACCGAACCGAAAAAAGCCTTGAAAGTGTGATTGCACACGAAGTTGGTCATAACTGGTTTCAGGGAATGCTAGGATTTAATGAGAGTGATTATCCATGG
Source organism: Bacteroidota bacterium (assembly GCA_014190535.1). Taxonomy (GTDB): domain Bacteria; phylum Bacteroidota; class Bacteroidia; order Chitinophagales; family UBA10324; genus BJGO01. The sequence goes on from BJGO01000132.1 coordinate 4,176, forward strand.
CTGGACGAAGGCTTCAACACTTACTATCAAAACCGGTATATGGAAAAACGATATCCAAACTTGCCGGATACGGTAAAGAAGAAACGGCGGTTATCCTTATCCTTAGATATGGACGATGTGAATACAAAACGAGATGCAATCCTTTTAACATATATGCATCGCAGGCACGACGATCAGCCGGTTTGTCTTGCAGCGGATGCCTTTACCTCGATGAACTATGGATTAATGGTTTACATGAAAGCACCATTTGCCATAAAATACTTGGCGCTGTATCTCGGTCAGGAGGCCTTCGACCAAAGTATGCAAAACCTCTTTGCAACGTGGAATTTAAAACATCCTCAGCCCGACGATGTACATCAATCGTTTAAAGAAAAGGTGCCTCAGGATTTAGACTGGTTTTTCAACTCCGTGATTTGCAGTAAAGACCGGATGGATTACAAAATAATTCGTGCGCGTGATACTACGCAAATTGCCGGTACTCCTTTTTATAAAGTCAAAATTCGAAATAACCAACGCAACAAAATACCGTTCACTTTAAGTAGCATCGCCGATGATAAAACGATACAAACAAAATGGTATGGTGGATTTACCGGAACCAATACCGTATTATTTCCTTATACTTCATTTCAGAAGTTGGCTCTGGATGCCGACTATCAGTCCATTGAATACAAGCGACAGAATAACTATATCCGCATGCGGGGCCTGTGCAGAAAGACAGAACCCTTTCAGGTTAAACTTATAGGAGGCATTGAGCAGCCGGAATATACAAGCTTATATATTGCTCCGGCGTTTGGCTTCAACTACTATAACAAGATGATGTATGGTATTGTGCTTCACAACGGTATCATTCCCAATAAACATATCGAATGGCAACTGATTCCCCTCTATTCTCAGACAAGCGGAAATATCAATGGATTTGGCCGTATCAATACGTTTCTGTTTCCAAGAGCTAATAGTCTGAATATTGAAAAAATTAATTTTAATGTAACAGCCAATCGTTTCGCCTATGGTGCCCGAAACGATGATCAGGGAACAAGATATTTTGATGAGTTACAACGTCTTCAAAGCATGCTCAAATTCTCGTTCACTGCACCTGCAAATATTAGCAAACACTTGTCTCTGCAACACATCCTTATGTATGGTAAGGAATACCGATATGACTTAAATCCTGTAACGCAAGGCCTCACCAACTTTAGCGCCGATTATTTCTACTCGCACTATTTCCGATTAATCTATGAGTTAAGCAATAGGCGAATTATAAATCCATATTCGCTCCGTATTGTGAATGAGTCAGGTTATTTCACCGATGTTCAGTTTTCCTACCTGTCTCGGATGACTGCAGAACTGAATTACAGAATTTCCTACTCTGATAAAAAAGGATTGGACATCAGGTTGTTCGGCGGTTATGATCCGAATGGTGTGCAACCGATTTTCCTTGCAGCAGGAAACGGACGCAACGATTATACCGCTGATCATTATTTCATGGGGCGCTTTGAGCAGGATGGCCTGTATGCTCATCAGGTAAGCCAAAGCGGAGGAATGATGAAGTTTAATACATCCTCCTATATTGGACGATTGGGAGAGGGATTCTCTGCCGCGGCAATCAATCTTAAGAGCAGTCTGCCTGTACCCTTATTTTTCCTATTCGCTGATGCCGGTTTCTACAACTCACCTTCGAAATTAGTTGCTCATGAATCCGTTCTTTTTGATGCGGGCATAGGACTTCAGATCATTCCGGGTGTATTTGAAGTATACCTGCCTCTGTTGGCATCTTCCGATATACGTAATAACATTTTCACACAACCCGAATACAATATTTGGTATAAACGAATTCTCTTCACCCTCGAACTTCAAAAATTGGATCCGTTCCGCTGGGTGCGCAACTTTTCAATGTAGGATGTAATAGCTGTTGAACACTTAGTGTACCCGTTTGTTAAATGTGTTAACCTATGCGTAAACCCTGGAACAGACCTCACTTACCCGTATATAGTGTAAGTAGCCACTATGGCAACGACTACAACATGCACATTTGCACCTATGTAACTGCTGTTAGCATGGAGCCTAAAATGATGCTTACAGCCTTATACCATGGTACAAAAACGATAGATCTGGTGAGTAAACAAAAACAATTTGTCCTTCAGTTACTTAATCAACATCAAGTCAGTTATGTGCGTCTGCTGGGTAAGCAAAGTGGATTTAAACGAGATAAAATTAAATGGCTCAGGGATCGGGATTTGCTGATACCCTTTAACGGATACTTCATATTCCGTGAATGTGCGGCCGCAATGCTTATAGATGTTAAGGATACCATAACCAGCGGTGACCATACTTGCTTTATTGGTCTGGTTAAGCAACATCAAAACATAAACCCGGACGATATACTAACTACGGAGCAACTCAGACTACACGGTATTATCCGATGAAAAAGGATATTGTTATTCTCTGGTACAAGAAAGATCTTCGAATCAGAGACCACCAACCCTTGTGTGCGGCCATTCAAAGTGGACTGCCCGTATTAGCCATTCATCTCACCGAGCCCGAACTCGAACAATACCCCGACAGCAGTAAACGCCACTGGAATTTTACCTATGAGAGTATCATGGATATCAACAAACAACTGCACCACACATTCATATATAGCTTTAAAGCAGGCGCTGAAGCCATTTTTACTCAACTCGCCAAGCACTATAACATCAAGGCAGTATACTCACATCAGGAAATTGGAAATAAGATATCCTACCTACGTGATCTGCAAATGGCAAAGTGGTTTCTGGCGAATCATATCCGCTGGGTTGAATACCCGACGAATGGCATCATACGGGGATTAAAACACCGTAACAATTACCAGCAACACTGGCATAGGGTTATGGATGCACCCCTGCAAATGCCTGATCTTAAACAGTTACAGATTATTCAACCACACAGCGAAATATTATCGTCTTGTGCACATTTGGCTTCATACGAATGCGCGCACAGACAAAACCTCATGCAGCCCGGTGGCGAATCGGCGGCACATAGTTATCTTAAATCGTTCCTTGACTCACGTCACACAACCTACATGCGGCATATTTCAAAGCCTGA
>BJGO01000133.1 GCA_014190535.1 Bacteroidota bacterium
CATTATAGTTGGAGTTAATCTGTATATCAAAAAATTTAGTTGGTTTGATGATGCATAATAGTTTGCCGGTACAGGTCCAGCCGCGCGTGTTGATGGCATCACCGATATTTTCACTGTTCAGATAAATGGAGTAGGCATTTCCACTTAAGGTGGTATTCATCCATTTAGCCCAATCATATCGCCAAATAGCTTCTGCGCCTGTATTCATGGCGCTATTGAGATTTAAAAATTGAATCGTTGAAATTAACCCCTCGGTTACTCGTATGCGCTGTATTTTATCTAAGGTTTGACGCATATATAGTGTAAGCGTTAGGGTAGAGTTAGAGCTATTCCATTGTCCGCCTAATTCGAGTGCATGAATAATTTCCGGATTGATATATGGATTACCTATAATTTGATTATTGGGATCATTATTATCAGGAAAAGGATTAAGGGTTTGTACGGAAGGTCTGTTTATACGTTTTGAGTAAGAAACAGAAGCGTTTATGTTTTTAGTTAATTTAAGGGTGACGAATAAGGATGGAAAAAGATTAAGACGTTGATTGGTAAATGGCAAATCCATGCGGGTTACAGTAAAATTTCGGTAAGCCTGTTCGGCACGCAAGCCGGCACGTATACTTGTTTTACCTACATTGCCTGATAGCATACCATATATCGCATAAATCTGATCCCTGTATTGTATAGCGTTATTATTTGTATCTACAGCTAAAACCTGCTCTTTAGTCTTATCACCATAGTAGCTGTTATCTATAAATCGCAATGTCGCTTTTAATCCACTCTCCAGTTTCCAGGTTTTAAATATGGACTCCTCATAATCTGCCTGTGCAACTATTATATCGTTTCTGTTTTTGAAGATTGAATTTAAGCGAACGAGTGAACTATCAATTAAGGTATGGTATGGATCAAGGTCGTATCGCCAGCCATCAATATCACGCTTGTCCTGATTACGGCTCCAGGCACCGGCAATATTTACTACGCTGCCCGACCTGAGGTTAGTCCACCGATAGGATATTGTATGCTCAAAATTAGATGCGGGGTTATTGATTCGGTTGAACAGAGTATTGTTAAGGATAATTTTAGATGAGTCTGAAACCATATAGGTATAGGTCTCGTTGATTAAGGTGGGATTGTATCCCAGGGAACTGCTCATACTTAATGCATGCGTTTCATTGAAATTAAAATCAGCTCCTCCGCGAAAGGATAGGTTATGCGGATAGTTATATCCATCGAGGGTCTGATCATATTCAAACGGATTTTTATCAAGCCTGTATTCGCGCTCAACATCGCCCAGGGTAAATACAGGTATGTAACGGTAATTGCCATTTATAAAGAAATTCGATTTTTTACCTCTGTAGTTTGCACTGATTCCGGAAGTGTTTTTATTCCAGGATCCGTATGATATGTTCATTAAACAATTGGCGCCCTGTCTGGTATTTTTTTTCAGAATAATATTGATTACACCATTGGATCCATCGGCATCATATCGGGAAGATGGATTAGTAATAACCTCTATTTTTTCAATGCTGGATGCATTGATCTGTTGCAGTAGATTACCACCGTTACCACTTAGTGCAGATGGCTTACCGTCAATCAGTATCAATACACTGCCTTCGCCCCGCAAGCTGATGTTCCCGTCCTGATCACTGGTAACTGAGGGTAGCTGTTGCAATACCTCTGCCGCACTCGCCCCCGGATTCAATGAAGGATCTACGTTAAATACTTTTTTCTCTGCATTGGATGTGATGATATTTTTTTCAGCAGTAATTACGACTTCATTTTTTGTTATACCTTTTGGCTGTAGTTTCACTTCATACAAGCTTGTTTGTTCAGTCGTTTTTATCCTTATATCCGGAATAAATATGGTTTCGTAGCCAAGAAAAGAAATCCGAATCAGGTAAATGCCTGCTTTGAGGTTCTCGATAAGAAAGATGCCATCATCCTGTGTTACGAAACCACCGACTATAGAGGAGTCCGGGTTCAACACGTTGACCGTAGCAAATCCTAGCGGCCTGGAGTTGACTCCATCGATAACTGTGCCTCGAAGCGAGCCGTTCGTTTGCGAGAAACTATACGAAAGGGTAAGTGCATAAATAAGCAGTACAGACGCAATGAACCGATACATCGCTCCAAAAATAGGTTATTACCGCCTGAACGCGCACGATATAGTCACAGACCAATTCAAAACAATACCTTTGCGTCTCTGTTTAGTCATACGCTTATGAGTAAGAAAAAAAAATCAGCCGAACAGCTTTCTAAAAAGGCATTTCAACGCTTAATACTTCAGGGAATACCTGATCGCTTACCCGGAAAAAAAGAATTTGAACCCGATATAAATCACGCGCCTAAGCGAAAAGATATCCTGAACGCTGATGAAAAGAAACTGGCACTGCGTAACGCCTTACGTTATTTCCCATCCAAACATCATAAGTCATTAATCAAGGAATTTAAGGAGGAGTTGCAGAGCTATGGACGAATTTATATGTATCGTTTTCGCCCTGACTATAAAATCTATGCGCGTCCGATTCAGGATTATCCGGCTAAAAGCAAGCAGGCCGCGGCCATCATGCATATGCTCAGTAACAATCTGGACGATGCTGTGGCCCAGCACCCCCGCGAGTTGATTACCTATGGTGGTAATGGAGCTGTATTTCAGAACTGGGCACAATACCTGCTCACCATGAGGTATCTGGCTCAGATGAGCGATAAGCAAACGCTGGTATTGTACAGTGGTCATCCGCTGGGATTATTTCCCTCACATGCTGAAGCTCCTCGTGTGGTGGTTACCAATGGCATGATGATTCCAAACTACAGTAAACCGGATGACTGGGAAAAATTTAATGCATTGGGTGTAACACAGTTTGGACAAATGACAGCAGGCTCTTTTATGTATATCGGTCCGCAGGGCATTGTACATGGCACAACCATTACCGTGATGAATGCCGCACGCATGAAGTCGGGTTCTGATCGTTACAAGGGGATGCTTTTTGTTACAGCAGGACTTGGTGGTATGAGCGGCGCACAACCTAAAGCCGCTAAGATTGCCGGTTTGGTTAGTATCACAGCGGAGATAAATGCCAAAGCAACAATCAAACGGCACGAGCAGGGTTGGGTTGATGAAGTATATGATAATGTAAATGCCGCCATCGACCGTGCCTTGGAGGCTCGTAAGAAAAATGAAGCGGTTTCTATTGCTTATCAGGGAAATATTGTGGATCTCTGGGAGCAATTGGCAGAACGTAAGGTGCTTGTCGATTTAGGATCCGATCAGACCTCCTTACACAATCCTTGGGCCGGTGGATACTATCCCGCCGGAAGAACTTACGAGGAGTCGAATCGGATGATGGTTGAACAACCGGAGCAGTTTAAAAAAGATGTACAAGACACGTTAAGACGACACGCCTTAGCCGTTAACAAACTTGCGGCTAAGGGTATGTATTTCTTTGATTACGGCAATGCATTCCTTCTTGAAGCTTCACGTGCCGGAGCCGATATCAAAGGCATCGACCGTGAATTTATTTATCCATCCTACATACAGGATATTTTAGGCCCTATGTGTTTTGATTATGGATTTGGTCCGTTTCGTTGGGTGTGCACTTCGGGCGACGAGCGCGATCTCAGGGCCACGGATAAAATTGCACTTGAGGTTATGAAAAAAATGCTGAAGAACGCACCTAAAGAAATTAAACAGCAGTTGATTGATAACATACAATGGATAGAGCATGCCCAAAAGAATAAACTGGTTGTAGGTTCACAGGCCCGCATTTTGTATGCCGATGCTGAGGGACGAATAAAAATTGCGGAGGCCTTCAATCAGGCGATCAAAGCAAAAAAAATCAAAGCTCCGGTGGTATTAGGTCGCGATCATCACGATGTTTCAGGCACCGATTCACCTTACCGTGAGACATCAAACATTTATGATGGCTCTCGTTTTACTGCTGATATGGCGGTACAAAATTTCGTGGGTGATGCTTTTCGTGGTGCTACCTGGATATCGTTGCACAATGGCGGCGGGGTAGGATGGGGTGAAGTGATTAACGGTGGGTTTGGTTTGGTCATCGATGGTTCAAAAGATGCGGAGCGTCGATTAAAGAGTATGTTGTTCTGGGATGTGAATAATGGTATTGCTCGCCGAGCATGGGCACGTAACAAAGAAGCGCTATTCGCCATTCAGCGCGAAATGAAACGCAGCAAAGGCTTGCAAGTAACTATACCTCACTTGGTGAAGGATTCGATGCTTAAAGAATTGTAAATCGGTTTTGTAGTAACTTATGTATCGGTTTTATTAGTTAATGACCTATACTAATTTCCTGTTTCTGTATTATCGATTTATTGATTTTATTTGAAAAAAAACGCTATGCCAATTTTTATGGATCTCCACGAGGTGCCGGGCGTTAACGCCAAGGATGTTGCACAAGCTCACAACATGGATGTTCTTATGGAACATGAGCACAGTTGCAAGTGTCTTACCTACTGGGTTGATGAAATGCGGGGTTATGTGTTTTGTCTGATTGATGCTCCAAGTAAAGAAAGTGTTATCAATTTGCACTCAAAAGCTCACGGACTTGTTCCACATAAAATTATTGAAGTAGAACATACGTTGGTACAGGCGTTTCTTGGGCGCATTACCGATCCCGAAAATGCCTTACTTACCGAAAACGGACTGAAGATAGTTGATGACACCTCATTCCGCATTATTATGCATATTCAAATTGAAGAGCTGTCGTTACGTGAGCGTAACCAGAAAATAGAATTTGACAACAAGGCCTATCAATCTATTATGACAGATGCCAAAGCACAGGTCGTGCGCCATAACGGACGCATTGTGTCCGGCGAGGCCAATGAAATGCTTGCCTCTTTTGTCTTGGGTGAACAGGCCTTTCAGGCATCCATGGCAATTGTTGCCGGGTTGGATGATACAAAATCAGCCGATGTACGAATCAGTTTACATGCCGGATTACCGGTAACGCAATCCGATAAACTGTTTGGCGATACGGTTCAGTTGCTCAAACGCTTAAATAGGATGAACCGAGACACACCTGTGCTGATTACCGCCGGATTAAAGGAATTACTCCCCGAGCCTTTATGGGCATCCCTGCCCTCAACGGTCAGAAGCTTTGCTCCGGGCGACGAAACCTTTATTAACGATCTATTTGGTATTCTGGAGTCGCATCATCAAGATGAGCATTTTGATATTGAAAAATGTTGCCGTATGCTGGCCTTAAGTCAATCACAGCTCTATCGTAAAACAACACAACTGTTACAGTTTTCTCCGAACAACGTATTAAAAAATTATCGTCTTTCCAGAGCCAAAGATTATTTGCGTACCACAAATAAACCGGTCTCGCAGATAAGTTTTGAAACGGGGTTTACCAGCGCTTCTTATTTTACTAAATGTTTTAAGGCCGCATTTGGTCTTTTACCGTTGCATTATCAGGAGTTATCGCACAACGGATTAAATGAATAGAAATTACCATTATTTGAATAAATACTGCTAACGGCTCACTACACGAGGTTTTAGTTTTGCATCATCAAAAAACAAAAAACTTTTTTATGAAAAACAAAACCCAAATTTTAATTGCTGTTCTGATGATGACAGCTGCAGGTAATTTATTTGCTCAAACCGGCAAAAAAGACAAACAGGATTCTTCACCGATGAAGACGTATCTGATAGAGCGCGACATTCCCGGTGCCGGAAATTTAACGGCCAATGATCTTAAAGGCATCTCTCAGAAATCCTGCTCTGTGCTTAGTGAAATGCACGACATTCAATGGGTGCACAGTTATGTAACGGGCAATAAAATATTTTGTGTTTACAACGCAAAAGACGAATCCTTACTAAGAGAACACGCACAGAAGGGAGGATTCCCTATTACCACGATTACTGAAATTAATTCGGTAATCAGTCCCGAAACAGCCAAGAAATAGGTGTAGGCTTCAGTACCAAACAGATAAAAAGAAGACAGCGCATCGCTGTCTTTTTTTTATTGGTGTATTACCATTTGTTGTTTAATGAACATGTTGCAGTGATGACTACATCAACTACAGAGAAATATTGTATGTGGAGGTAAAAAAATGATAGTATAAAATATGTTTATATGAAAGCACAGATCTTTTAAGCATATATATATATATACTCACTCCAAAAGAAGAATGGTACCTTTTGTGAGTTCCTCTTCACAGCCTACATAGCGGATCCAGTATACGTAAAGACCTAATTCAATTGTGTCTTTAAAGCGCCCATCCCATTTCGAATTAATATCGTTCGACTGAAAAACAAGTTGTCCCCAACGGTTAAAAATTTGCATCTCGATAAATTCTACCTGATTTGCGATGGCAAAAAATTTATCATTGACACCATCGCCATTGGGTGAAAATGAATTTGGTACAAACAACTTCCGTTCATCGCAGTCGACCTGAATTACACGCACATATATCGAATCTTCTGCAGTACAGCCATAGTCGTTTTCTATTATAATATAAATCCAGGCAGACTCAGTCATAGTGGCACTTGGATTTTTTATAAACGGATCAGATAGCTCAGCAATCGAATTCCACCGATAACTAACATTGTATGCAGATGAATTAAGCCGGACAATATCATTTGGATATACTACACTGTCGCTTGCTGTAATATTTACATTGGGACTGCTGTTTACCGTAAGGAAAACCGTAAGGATACTGTCACATCCGGAAGTTGACACGGTGTCGGTATACACTCCAGAGGTATTGAAGCTTGTATTGCCAAGGGTGTACAGCTCATCCTGACAAATCACAGGATATATGGTGTCGAAGCCAAAAGGCAAAACATCAATGGCAATGAACAGGATACTGTCACAATTGCCCGTAACCAATGTATCTGAATAAAATCCGGGTTGTGTGTAGGTGTTATTGCCAACAATAACCGATTCATTAGCACAAATCGTGTACTGAACTGATTGCTGAGGCGGAGGAGTTACACTTAGAGTCAGTATGATAATACTATCGCAGGTAGAGCCGCTAAGTGTATCTGTATAGAGACCTGCAAGGGTAAGCGTGTTTTGTCCCAGTTGGTAGGTGTTCCCCTGACAAATAGCAATATCAATAGTATCACGCAAATAATCAGTGATGCTTAAGTTAAGTGTAATGATGCTATCGCACGTGGATGTAGACAGGGTGTCATTAAAGG
>BJGO01000134.1 GCA_014190535.1 Bacteroidota bacterium
TGAGAGAATGAAATCAGGTCAGAAAAAGATTCAAGTGGTGGGATATACGGATCAATGGCGGCTGAAATAATCAGGATTTCAGCCTGCTCCGCGGAAACGGAGGCTTTGAGTGCATCGGTATGCTTATTTCCGGTGAGTACGCTACCCTCCTCTACATTACATACATACATAACAGGTTTTAATGTAAGCAAGGACAGGTCAGCGATATGCTTATAATCTTCCGGCGCTATAGCCGCTGACCGAGCGCTCTGACCACTTTCCAGATGAGATTTAACCAGTTGCAAGACCTCGAGACAACGCTTGGCATCCTTATCGCCACTCTTGGCACTGCGTTCTGTTTTAGCAATTTTTTTCTCGACCGACTCCAGGTCTTTAAGTTGCAGTTCCGTATCGATAATCTCCTTATCACGAACCGGGTTCACGTTTCCATCAACGTGAATCACATTATCATTATCAAAACAGCGAACCACGTGAATTATGGCATCCACATTTCGAATATTGCCGAGAAATTGATTCCCTAAACCTTCGCCTTTACTGGCTCCCTTGACCAAACCTGCTATGTCAACGATTTCAATGGTTGTGGGAACAATACGTTGCGGTTTCACCAGTCGGGCCAGTTCATTCAGTCGTTCGTCCGGAACGGTAATGGTACCCACATTTGGCTCTATCGTGCAGAAAGGAAAATTAGCTGCCTGAGCTTTTGCATTGGATAACGCGTTAAATAAAGTGGATTTACCCACGTTAGGAAGACCAACAATTCCACATTGTAATGCCATAGTAATTGATTTGAAGCGCGCAAATATAAGTCGGCAATGCGGATTACAATTCAATCTATTATTTTGCACACATGTTAATGGAGCAACTTCGCTGGATTCGATGTCCGGTTACCCGATCAGAACTGCAATGTACAGTGATAGAAACAACATCCAAAACACTGGATGGTATTGAATATGAATTCATTAAAACAGCTATCCTCTATGGAGAGGGTTGCTGGTTCTACCCTGTTATCGATGGTATTCCAAGGCTCATCGTAGAGGCTTGTGTTGACTACAGCACCATGCTGAGAAAATATGTTAGTGATTATGATGAACGAATGGCAATAATCCAAACACGATATGGAGCCTTCCTCAAGCAGGTAATCAAAAACAACCGACATACCAAGGCCAGTTTCTCACAAGAATGGTCTTTATATAACTATGAAACGGATAAAACTTGGGATTTGGACACCAATGGCATGATGGAGCGCTTTTTAAAAGAAACGCACGAATCCGAATCAAGCATTAAGGGAAAGTTTGTTTTTGATGCCGGATGTGGCAATGGCAAACTCAATCTCATACTGGCCGATAAGGGGGTGCAAAATGTTGCGATGGATTTTAGTCTGAGTATTTGCAGAGCCCACGACCGCATCACATCAAGCCGTGTGCTTTTTATACAAGGTGATGTCCAGTTTCCGCCGGTGCCTTTTGAAACGTTTGACATTGTTCATAGCAGTGGCGTATTGATTGCTAAACGTAACACTGAATTATCGCTCAGTTGTATAGAAACAGCTGTTAAACCCGGTGGCAAACTGAGTACCTGGTCTTATCAGCCACGAAAAGATTTAATTCATAATGTTTTTAATCAGGTGCGTCGGGTAAGTTCCAAATTACCGGTTCGTCTGCAATATTATCTCTATGCAATAACCCTATTACCTATAAGTTATACCATTAAACGACTTAAAGGAAATAAACAAAATGTACGTGAAATGATGATAGATATCCTGGACTGGTTTTCCCCTCAATACCGCTGGGAGCATACCCAATCAGAGGTTCAAGTTTGGTATAAGAAGCGTAATTACAGGGACATCCAGATTACAGATGATAACATGTGGGGGTTCAACATGACCGGTACCAAGAATTTGAATTAGTACAATCTTATCGAAGTAAGGTTACATTACCGCTTTTCTCGATGATGAAGTCGTTAATCATATTCGATTTGAGATAGAAAACGTAGGTACCTATTTCTGCAGGCTCGCCGTTTATGGTGCCGTCCCAGCCATTATCCAAATCACCGGGCGCATCCGTTTCACTATAAATGATATTTCCCCATCGATTGAATACAACCAGATCATAGCTAATTACATTCTTACCTCGCGGACGGAATTTATCGTTCTTACCGTCGGCATTAGGAGTAAATCCAGTAGGCATTGTTATATCGCAGTTAATCGTTATCGTTATCGTATCGCCATCAATGCATCCCTCATTTGTAACAATTACCCATACGTTGGTAGTGGTTTGGAATGATGTAGTGAAAAATTGAGTGGTATCGCCTGTAGACCAGGTATGTGAAAAATTTGGATTCCCGGCATCAAGCGTTACTTCCTGACCTGCACACACTAATGTGTCTGCAACTATACCTACAATAGGATATTCATTAATCCGAATAGTATCTTTTTTAGTGTCGGTGCCACAGAGACTGTCAACAACGGTGAGTGTAATGATATAATCACCGGAAAGTCCAAAACTATAACCCGGATTTTGAAAATCAAATGTATCCAGATCGGACATGTACCATGTCCAATCAACCGGATTGGGAGTTGATAGATCAGTGAAGTTTACAGGATCGTTCTGGCAGTAATTGGATGTAACAGAAAAATCCGCCTTGGCATTAGCGTTTACTACTATTTCTTTAGTATCGATGGCCGAACATCCATTGTTGGTATTTTGTATGGTTAGTGAAACGGAGTAATTACCGGGATTCTCAAATGAGTGGCTTGTTGGGTTATTCGTAGCCTGATCACCGTCGCCAAAATTCCAGTTTATAGCGGTTATCGTTTCTGTAGAAGTATTATTAAATGTTACCGGAGCTTCCTGACAAATTACTATAGGACTATAGTCAAAGGAAGCCAGATATGTTCCGGCAGTAATGGTATAGGTTTGATTTGTTACGCATCCAACACCATCTGTTATTTCAAGATTGTATACACCAACACCAACGCCAAATAAGGTGTCGGAGCCCAGCGTGCCGTTAGAGCTTTGTAAAATTGTTCCAATGGTATCTGTCCAGACCAAATCATAGGGCTGACTACCCGAGAAATTTACTGCCGCAAATCCATCAGTAGCCTCAGGGCATTCGAGATTAAATTGTGTATAGGTGGCATCGGTTGCACCAATAGTTACCGTAACCGTATCGGAACCGCTTGTGCCATAACATCCTTCCAGCTTGGCCACATATTGATGCGTGCCAACACTGGGGTTGGGCACATTAAGGGTTAACCCATTGCCAATCATCGTGTTATTTTCATACCAGGTTACAGAGCCCCCCGAATATATCAGGTATGGGTTATAGGGTATCTGATTTATAGTGTATCCTCCGCTTCCATCGGGCACAAATTCATAACCTTCGTCTGTCGTTGTCCAGTTGCTTGGAAAATTTCTTCCGGGCACAACATGTGCTACTGTGCCATCCGAGTTGTGTAACCCATGAATAGCCTGGCCGGTATTCCAGGTAGGACAAATAGGTTTATTAGCAATATGTGTTTCAATTTTATTAGATCCTTCGTAAAGTACAATTTGTCCGCTGTAGAGCAATGCATTGCAAGCTGAGGAGTACATGGGTACTTCGCAAAGGCTGTATATAAATTTACGGTTGGGTGCCTCTCCGAACGTCTTGTAACTCATCGTACCCATAGTGCCGGCACTCGGATCAGTGTCGTGCCATGGGCCAAATACAGAATTCTTCGGACTGCCTGCGGCTGTGCTGGGAAGTGCAGTGTTGATTGGCCAGGGACTGTATGCGCTTGCATCTGATGTATTAAAACAGATGTAGTTGTTTGTTGAGAGTATACATTGATTGTATACGTTGCCATAAAAGTTAAAATCAAATCCAAGATTAATGACATCGCTGTAGGTGTCGTCCACAATAATGAGCCCTGTTGCAATAAGCGATGTATCCAAAAGGGCATTAAAGGTTAATGGTTGTGGCTGACAATATGAAGTATCATTTTGCTGAATTACTATTTGAGCTGTTAGGACTTTTGAAAAGAGGAATACGATCAGAAAAACGGGATAGAAACGTAGCATTAATTTATTTTGGTTAAGATGTTTCAAATATAATCATTAGATGTATATCGGAAAGGTGCTTTCTGTAACAAAACCCGAAATTATTCAGCCTGATTTTCAGTGTTACAGGCCGAGCAGATACCATAGATAATGAGTTCGTGGGAGATGATCCTAAATTTGAATAATTCGCTCATCATGGTATTTATCTGATGAATACGCGGATCGCAAAACTCCACCACTTTGCCACATCCTGAACAAACGATGTGGTCGTGCTGACGGTAACCGAATGATTTTTCGTATAGAGAGAGATTATTACCAAAATGATGTTTCTTGACCAGATCGCAATTTTGCAATACTTCAAGGGTATTATATATTGTTGCCCTACTAATCGGATAGTTTTTTTTCTTCATCTCATCGTAGAGCGCTTCGGCATCAAAATGGTCGTTGCGTGAGTATATCTCTTCCAAAATAGCAAACCGCTCCGGTGTTTTACGAAAACCGTTTTTTTCAAGATACTCTATGAGCCTGCTTTTAACCTGATTTTTAATATCTGTTTTGGACATAGTTATTGGATATGTTTTTCGACTTCTTGCTCAAATTGGGTTACCGATAATATCCCTTCCAAGGCCTTCAGCCGATCCATTAAGAGATTGAGTTGTTCAGTATCGCGCACATAAACTTTTATGATTCCTTCAAAAAGACCATCATCGGTTTCAATCGTTATGGATTGCATGTTGATTTTCAATTCGCCCGAAATAATGGTTGTGATTTTATACATCACCCCAACATCATCAATTCCATTAATTTTCAACCCGGTTAAAAAGGCAATCTGATGTTGTCTGTTCCATTTGGTACGCAGTGTTTTATAACCATATTTAGAAATCACCCCTATTGCCTGAGGACAATTGGTTCGATGGATTTCAACGATGTTATTTTTATTGACATAACCAAATACCTCATCGCCGGCTATGGGTTTGCAACAAGGAGCCAAATTATAGTCGACCGTACTGCTGATATCATCAAACATGAACAAGTTGGATGTCTGTGCCAGTTTATTTTTAATCGTGAGTTCCACATTTTGTGAATGTTGTTTATTGACATCCTTGAGTTCGATGGAGTCGCCGATTTTAACAAATTGATCCAGATCTTCATACTTGAAATTACCCAGGCCGATACTATAGTACAGGTCATCAACTGAGGATAAATTATAGAAAGTGACAATCTTATTCAAATTACCGGAGTTGTATGCGATTTTGTACTCTTTAAATATAGACTCCAGATTTTGTTTACCGATGTTAATGATACGTCTGCGGTCATCTCGTAAAACATCTTTAATTTTTGCCCGGGCTTTGGTTGATACCGTGTATTTAAGCCATTCCTCTGTGGGTTTTTGTTTTCTGGAAGTTAACACATCAACCTGATCGCCGTTTTTCAACAAGTAACTAATGGGTTCAATACGGTGATTAACTTTAGCTCCGATACAGTGATAGCCAAGATCGGAATGTATATTAAAAGCCAAATCCAGAATACTGCTTTTAACAGGTAACACTTTCATATCTCCCTTAGGTGTAAACACATAGATCTCTTCAGATAAGAGATTGATTTTAAAGTCATCGATAAAATCAAGGGTATTTGTTTCTGGATTTTCAAGTAGTTCCCTTACACGAAACAACCAATCTTCAATAAGCGATTCCGATTCTTGACTCGGAGTTGTGTTCGACTTTTCTTTATACTTCCAATGCGCGGCATAACCCTTTTCTGCGATTTCATTCATCTTCTTCGACCTTATTTGTACTTCGACCCACTTACCCTGAGGTCCCATGACCGTGGTGTGCAATGCCTCATAGCCATTAGGTTTTGGTGTGCTGATCCAGTCGCGCAATCGTTCGGGGTTAGGACGGTATTTATCTGCCACTACAGAATATACCTGCCAGCAGGATGCTTTTTCTTCATTCTCGGCAGAGTCGACGATAATGCGAATAGCAAACTTATCATACACCTCTTCGAACGTGATGCTCTTCTCTTTGATTTTTCTCCAAATAGACGAAATCGATTTAGGGCGTCCGAATATCTCAAACGAAAAGCCTTCTTTGGTCAGCTCTTCTTTAATCGGCTTGATAAACTCATTGATGTATTTATTACGCTCACGCTTCGACTCAGCAAGCTTTGTAGCTATTTGCTTGTATACCTTGGGTTCGGTATATTTCATTGCCAGATCCTCTAACTCCGACTTGATATTATATAAACCTAAACGATGTGCCAGTGGTGCATACAGATATAGTGTTTCGCCTGCGATTTTGATTTGCTTGTTGCGAGCCATAGAATCCATCGTACGCATATTATGAAGTCGGTCGGCTAGCTTAATGAGTATAACCCGAACATCTTTAGCCAGTGTAAGCAAAACTTTCCGAACATTTTCAGCTTGTATGTAACCCTGAGCATCCAGGAGTACAGAAATTTTAGTCAGACCATCAATAATCTCAGCCGCCTTCTTGCCAAATTCTTTTTCAATATCATCTAATGTGTATTCGGTGTCTTCGACAACATCGTGCAGAAGCGCACATACTACAGCGAGTGGCCCAAGGCCAATATCGCCGGCTACAATCTGAGCAACAGCGAGTGGATGAAAAATGTAGGGCTCACCAGATTTACGACGCATTTCCTTGTGCGCATCCATAGCCATCTCAAAGGCCTGTCTGATATATTTACGATCCGCTTTTAACATTTGAGGACGCAATAAGGCCAGCAGATTGCGGTACTCCTTGAGCAAGGCTTTCCGTTCGGATTCGGTAATGTTTTTTGGATACTGCGTGGACATCGCGCGTCTATTACGTTTCAGTTTTTAAAGGTAGACCAAAATTAATCGGTGTTACAATTTTACCAGACGCTGAGTATACACACCCCGTTCATTGATAACACGAAGTATATAGATGCCGGGCGTGATATGTGACAGGTCAATTGAGTGCACCACATCTGATGACATAGA
>BJGO01000135.1 GCA_014190535.1 Bacteroidota bacterium
AGGGTAGTCCTATGGTAATTAAAGAGGCATTGGCTTGCGACGTTCTAATAAGTTCAGTTGATGTAGGAGATGTAAAAGAACGTATTAATGGAGTTAAAAATTGTTTTATCGTCGATCAGGATCCAAAAGTACTGGCACATCAGGCGGAATTAATTTTACAAAAACCTAGTTGTCGCACCAATGGTCGTGACCGACTTATGCGAGATGGTATTGACTCCGGATCGATAACTAAAAAATTGATTGAAATATATAACAGCGCAGTTTAAGGGTATATGATGCAAACAAATCCCTCAATCAGTAAAATCTCAATATTTTATCATTACTCCCTAGCCGTTTGCCTATTTATCATCGGAGCATATTCTCCCTGGATATTATATGGCTTATTGCCATTTTTATTGATTGTTGCCTATGGTTTATATCGAGGTGATTTTACTTTTTCACCACAGCCCTATTTATATGGATGGCTCATACTATATGTTTGTTATGCTATAAGCGCTTGCGTTTATTGGGATCCTATACTCAGTCCGCGGCGATTAGAGTATAAACTATCTTTTTTAATATTTCCTTTGCTTTTTTCCTTTAAGCCTAATTTCAAAATCAAATTGAACCTTGTCATTATATCATTTGGTATAGGAATATTGGCTGCGTCGTTTGCCGGAATTATTAAATCGTTTTTGCTTGCTCTAAACGAGCCTGTTCATTTATCTCAATTTCTTACCTCCAATATTTGTATTAATCATCCCAGCTACTATGCGGCTTTTGCCACAATTGCTTTGTTCGGTTTATTACTTGGAGTGAAATACTATTATTGTATTCCCGAAAATATTATGGTTTATGCTTACAGTGGTTTCATCCTGATTATGATATTGTTGAGTATTTCACTTGCCGCCATTTCATTTCTAATTATTTCCTGCTTGACTTTGGTGCTTTATTTAGTAATCGCAAAACGAAAAATCAGATTGGCATTTATTGCTGTCTTTATTTTTTCACTGCTAACGCTTGTGGCTTTACAGAATAGGTTTATACGTGACGACTTTACCAGTTCGTTTAACTCATTGACTTCATTTCTCTTTAACCACAAGGAATACTCATCCGATAAAGATAAAATCAATCACGGTGACGAAGTAAGACTAATTATGTGGACCGTAACTGTTCAGGAATTGATAAAACACCCAATGGGTGTTGGAACTACTCGATCTGATGCTACTTTAAGTGAAGGTTTAAATAGTCTTGGATACGGAGATCTTGCAATTAAGGATATAAACGGTGAAATTAAATACAACCCTCATAATCAGTACTTACAAACCGGATTAGAGTTAGGTATTATACCGATGCTTTGTATGATGATTTACTTTTTATTACTTATTTACCACGGTATCAAATCAAATAATATTTGGTTGTCAGTCATTGTTCTCATACTTACCTACAACTGTCTGTTCGAATCAATTTTACAACGTCAAAGCGGTATAGTAGGATTTGCGTTTTTAACCTGCCTGCTATTGCTTTATTCAAAACAGCAAAATGCCGTATCAGGTTAATATCTGTTGATGCTGTGGTGCTTTATAAACAATTCGGCACGAGCAAGACGGATAAACCAGCAATAGCCATCAAGTATTATCGTAGGAGCACATTAAGACATTGTTAGCTATTAATATGCTAAGGAATTTTATTAAAGGTTAAAAAAAACTTAGAGTATGCTTCTAATACCCAAAAAGAACAAGTGCTCGTGTTCGATATAATATAGTTGTGGAGCTGGCGGGAATTGAACCCGCGTCCAGGCAACATTTAAGTAAACGTTCTACATGCTTAGTTTATCTTGTTTTTCTGAACGAGGCAGGTGATAAACAAACCGAACCTTGTCCCTATCTGCTGTAGGGATCTTACTCGCAGCAAGCAGCCAGCCTTGAGCTAGTCCGGATGAATGATGCTTCCGGTGTTAATCCGCCGGACAGGGACTAACGGAAGCAGGCGCGATCACGCTTTGCGTGATTAGGCAGCCATTGCAAAAGAAGTGTTGCCAGTTATGGCGTCGCAGGATAGATATTAAAGAGCTTGCCCTGCAATGCTCTGCATGCTGATTTACAAAGAACGATGCTGTCAATACCGGTCAGCCCCAGATTGTCAACTGCAAAACTAAACCAATTTCAATCGATTTCGGTTCCCGATGAATTATTTTATTTTTTTTACTTTATCATAAACATACATTTGTGCCCATCGATTATGGAAAAAATCACCATTGCCCTCATTCGTGAAGAAAAAAAGCCGGCAGATAACCGTGTGGCATTCACACCTCAACAATGCGTTTGGTTAATGAATAAATATTCCAATCTGGATATCCTTGTACAATCTTCACCATATCGCTGTTTTTCCGATAGTGAATATGCGAGTGAGAACATTCAGGTTGTAGAAGATGTCAGTAATGCTGATTTGTTGATTGGCATTAAAGAAGTGCCATATGAACATCTCATTGCCAATAAAAAATACTTATTCTTTTCTCATACGATCAAGAAGCAGTCGCATAACAGAAAAATGCTTCAGGAAATTATTGATAAACATATTACCTTGATTGACTATGAATGTTTGGTTTGGGAAACCGGCGATCGTATATTGGGTTTTGGCCATTATGCCGGTGTTGTTGGTGCTCATAATGGTTTCTTAACCTGGGGCAAACGTTATCGTAAATACGATTTAAAACCAGCGTGGCAATGTAAAAATTATGGTGAGTTGCTTGCGCAATATAATAATATACAACTGCCACCAATTAAAATAGCCGTAACCGGAACCGGTCGGGTTGCAAGAGGGGCATTTGAGTTACTGGAGAGATTAAACATACGTATGGTAAGTGTTCAAAATTTCCTGACTCAAACTTATGATGAACCGGTATATGTCGTTCTAAATACCAGTCAGCTTTATGAAAGAAAAGATGGCAAACCATTTAGACGAGATGATTTTCACAAACGCCCGGAACAATATCAGTCAGCCTTTTTACCATTTACCTGTGTTACGGACATCTTTATGAATGCGATATTTTGGGATCCAAAGGCGCCGCTCTTCTTTACAAAAGATGATATGCGTTCCCGCGATTTTCGTATAAAAGTAATTGCTGATATTACTTGTGATGTGAATGGTTCAGTGCCTGCTACCATCCGCGATACAACGATTCAACACCCCGTATTTGGCTATAATCCGTTTACCGAAAAAGAAGATGAACCTTATCAGCCTCAGGTAATTGATATTATGGCAGTGAGTAATTTACCAAATGAATTGCCCAGAGAAGCATCTGAAGAATTTGGCGATAAGTTGACCGAGTTTGTAATCGATGAATTGTTAGATTCAGCCAGTGATGTGATTGACCGGGCTACTATAGCTGAAGATGGTGCACTGATGCATCGTTTTAAATACCTTGAAGACTACTTAAACAACTAACCATCACCATGCGAAAAAAGATACTGCTTTTAGGATCCGGTGAACTTGGAAAAGAGTTTGTCATTGCCTGCCAGCGCTTGGGTCAATATGTTATTGCCGTTGATTCATATGCTAATGCTCCGGCTATGCAGGTAGCTCATGAATTTGAGGTAATCAATATGCTTGATGGTTTACAATTGGATACATTAGTCGATAAGCACAAACCGGATATTATTGTACCGGAGATTGAGGCTATTCGCACTGAACGATTCTTTAAATATGAGGAGTTGGGGATACAGGTTGTTCCTTCTGCAAAGGCGGCTAACTATACAATGAATCGTCAGGCCATTCGCGATTTGGCAGTTCACGAATTAAAACTTCGCACTGCCCGATATGCCTATGCGCATCATTTGAGCGAATGCGAACAAGCGGTTCTTGATATTGGGTTACCTTGTGTCATAAAGCCACTTATGAGTAGCAGTGGTAAAGGACAGTCCGTAATTCATCAAATTAGTGACATTGCGAAAAGTTGGGATTATGCATTAAACAATAGTAGGGGAGATTTAAAAACTGTAATCGTAGAGGAGTTTATCCATTTTCATACAGAAATTACACTCCTCACTGTAACCCAGAAAAACGGTCCAACCTTATTTTGCCCGGCAATAGGTCACAGACAAGAACGTGGTGATTATCAGGAGAGTTGGCTGCCCTGTGCGATCACTGAAAGTCAATATAAACAGGCCTGCACTATGGCTGATGCGGTAACGCATTCCCTTGGAGGAGCAGGTATATGGGGTGTGGAATTTTTCCTTACAGAACATGAAGTTATTTTTAGTGAATTATCTCCCCGACCACACGATACCGGTATGGTTACTTTAGCGAATACCCTGAATTTTAATGAGTTTGAATTACACGCCCGTGCTGTTTTAGGATTACCTATTCCTGAAATTATATTGCATCAGGCGGCGGCATCTGCAGTCATACTTGCAAATAATAATGCTTCATCTTATCCTATGTATTCCGGACTTGAACAGGCGGCTGCTGTGTCTAAAACCGATTTCAGGATATTTAGCAAACCCACCTCAAGGCCATTCAGAAGAATGGGCGTTGCGCTTGCCTATGATACAATAGATAGCGACATCATCACACTGCGCAATAAGGCAAAACAAGTTGCCTCACTAATTCGAATTGTTGAATAATCCGATAGACTAATTTGTTTTTCCGGATAAACCTTCAAGGCTTCCTGAATGCATTTTATAGCATGAGTCAGGATCGGTTTGATTGAGTACATATGCAATACGTACTTCATTCTTTCCTAACCCCTTTGTGGAGTAAAACCCTGTTGCGGGGGCTAACATTACCGTTTCGTTATGGTAGGAGAACGACTCCAGAAGCCATTGACAAAACTTATCGCAATCATCTATAGGTAAGCGCGCAATGGTGTAGAATGCACCGCCGGGAGTAGGGCAATACACGCCATCAATCTGATTCAATAGAGCAACCATAAGATTCCTGCGACTAAGATATTCCCGGTTTACTTCATTAAAATAGGCGTCATCGGCGCGTAAAGCAGACTCAGCAACCAACTGGCCTAACGAAGGTGGGCTCAGACGAGCCTGAGCAAACTTCAAGGCAATCAGCATAAACTCTTTGTTATAGGATATCAGCGTTCCGATACGTGCACCGCACATACTAAAGCGTTTAGAGACAGAGTCGATTACAATGGCGTGTTTCTCTAATCCGGCTATGTTTAATAACGAGATATGCTCTTTGCCATCATATACAAAATCGCGATAAACTTCATCAGCGATAATGAACAAATCATGTTTTAATGCTAAATCACGAAGTGCTTCCAGTTCTGTTTTGGAGTAGAGATAACCGGTAGGGTTATTGGGGTTACAAATCAGAATGGCCTTAGTTTTTGGGGTAATTAATTTTTCAAATGCAACGATACCTGGTAAGGCGAAGCCATTCTCAATTCCGGATGTAATAGGTTTAACAATTACATCGCTTGCAATGGCAAAACCATTGTAGTTTGCATATAAGGGCTCAGGAACAATAATCTCATCTCCGGGATCCATGCAACTCATTAATGCAATAGTGATAGCTTCCGAGCCACCGGTTGTCACCAATATATTGTATGCCGGATCGAGTTGGATTCCATAATCCTGATAATATTCGGCAAGTTTTTTACGATAGCTCTCGTTACCTGCGCTGTGACTATATTCAAGAATATTAAGATTTAGATTTTGTATAGCCTCTATCGCTTCTTTGGGCATTTCGATATCAGGCTGACCAATATTTAAATGATAGACTTTAATTCCTTTTTTTTTGGCCTGTTCTGCATAGGGCACCAACTTGCGTATTGGTGAGGCCGGCATGGTTAAACCCTTGTGTGAAAGTTTTGGCATTTAGTGCAAAAATAAAAAACTCCGTGCTGAAGAACGGCACGGAGTTTCTGATTATTAATTTTTAGAATTAGTTCTTTGGGGTGGTGTTTAACATAGAAGGTTGTTTCTCAGGCGTTGTCTGATCTTTTGGAGCGGCTTCTACTGTACCTTTAATATATAGCATTTTAGTAGCAGTTGCAGCATTTGACGTGATGGTTATTGATTTGTTAAAACCACCTGCATTAGCGGCATTGTATTGAACTTCAATGGTTTCAGATTTACTGGGAAGTATAGGTTCTTTAGGCCAGGTCGGGGTGGTGCAACCACAAGAGGCCTGTACATTGGAGATTACAATTGGTGTTTTACCGGTGTTTGAGAATGTAAACTGGTGTTTAACCGGTGTGCCCTGAGGAATAGTGCCGAAATCCCATGTTTCTTCTTTGAATTTGAAATCGCCGGCTGAGGCATCCTGAGCGAATGATGCTGTAACTACTGAAAGCGCAATTACTAGGGTAAAAAGTACTTTTTTCATGATTTAGTTTTTATTTTTTTTGAGTGATTGAGGAATTATTTTATGCAATGATGGTGCCAATTTACTTTGATTGTTCATTATTTTTTGCTTCAACAACGGTTCCTTTTATGTACAACACTTTATCGCCACCCTGAGCATTGGAGTGCACGGTGATGGTTTTGTTAAAGCCACCGGGGGAAGCGGCATTAAATGTAGCTGATACAGTGCCTTTTTTACCGGGGAGTATTGGCTCGGTAGTCCATTTAGGAGTGGTACAACCACAGGATTTATCTACTGTGCTGATTACCAAAGGTTGATTGCCGGTGTTGCTGAATTCAAATACGTGAGTAACGGGAGTACCCTGAGGAATAGTGCCGAAATCGTACACCTCTTCTGACCACTTGAAAATGGCAGTGCCAACTTTATTATCAACAGGAGCTGTTGTTTGTAAAACAGGCGCAGGTTTTTGCGTTTGAGGGGCCTTGGTATCGGTGCTTAAGCTTTTTTGCTGAGCAAATGAGTTGAGTCCGAGGACAAATAGTAAAATAATAGTGATTGTTTTTTTCATGTTGTTTGATTGGATGAATAATTATGTAAACCTTGTTTTATTATTTTTGGAAAGTTAAGCGTTAATAGAAAATATCATGCCAATTTCAACTAAAAATAATTTAACT
>BJGO01000136.1 GCA_014190535.1 Bacteroidota bacterium
GTGATAACCGAGTTTCCTGATGTCGTATTAAGGTCAGTTGCAGGTGACCATACATAGTTGTCTGTTCCGTTAATAGTTAACGTGCCGGTCTCTCCGAAACAATATGCCGTGGTTGGAGCAATAGGATTTGGATTTGGATTTACGGTAACACGAATGGTATCTGAAGTTTGGCAAGTGCCGGCACCTACGGTGTATGTGAGTATATACTGACCTGGTGCAATTGTGGTAGGATCGAAAATATTTGCATTAACTCCACTTCCAGTCCAGGAGCCCCCGGCCGGAGTCGGGTTCAACGTATTTAAGGTTACCGTAGCAGCCTGATTGCATATACTAAATCCTGTGCCTGCATTTGTAACAGAGGGATTAATAACTGAAACTACAATACTATCTTTATTTACACATAGATTAGCATTGACAAATGTGTATATCAGTGTAAAATTACCTACTCCACTTGGTGTAAAGTTGCCACTACCGCTAACTCCCGGGCCGCTCCAGGTTCCACCGGCCGGAGTATAGCCGGTCAATATCTCCATGATTGGTTGATTACAAACGGATATATCAGGGCCCGCATTCACAAAAGGTAACGGATTCACGGTAACTACACTATTTATGGTATTGGTACAACCGGTCGATGTATTCGTTCCCGTTATGGTATACGTTGTTGTAAGGGTGGGATTTGCAGTCACACTGCCTCCCGTTGTGGCACTGAGGCCCGCGGAGGGACTCCATACATAGGTATTGGCTCCGCCGGCAGTAAGTGTAATGTCATCCTCTACACATATGGTTCCCGAATTCACATTCAAAACCGGCAGGGGATGCACATTCACACGGATGGTATCCGTTGTTAAACAGGTTCCCGTACCAACGGTGTAAGTTAATATCTGTTGTCCATTCAATCCCGCTGGATTGAACGATGAACCCACTACCCCATTTCCACTCCAGGTTCCTCCAACCGGTGTTGGATTCAAGGACGATAGATTTACCGGTGGTGCCGTTACACATATACCAAAACCCGTTCCTGCATTCGCTAATGTAGGATCTATAACAGATACAATGATGCTGTCTTTATTAACGCAAGAATTAGAATTCGTGAATGTGTAGATCAATGTAAATGTACCAACGGCGCTTGGCGTAAACACCCCGGCTCCTGTAACACCCGGACCACTCCATACCCCTCCCGCTGGCGAAAAACCGGTTAACACTGTAGCTATTGGTTGATTACAAACAGATATGTCAGGGCCCGCATTCACAACAGGTAACGGATTCACGGTAACTACACTATTTATGGTGTTGGTACAACCGGTCGATGTATTCGTTCCCGTTATGGTATACGTTGTTGTAAGGGTGGGATTTGCAGTCACACTGCCTCCCGTTGTGGCACTGAGGCCCGCGGAGGGACTCCATACATAGGTATTCGCTCCATTGACTGTTAAAGTTGCATCATCCCCAATACAGTAAACCGGTGAATTAACATTCATTGCAGGAAGAGGATTTACAAATAGGTGAATTGTGTCGGTGGTCAGGCAAGTTCCAGCACCCAATGAGTAGGTTAATATCTGTTGACCACTTAAGCCGGCAGGATTAAAATTACCTCCAACAACTCCATTGCCGCTCCAGGTTCCACCAACCGGTGTAGGATTTAATGTGTTTAGATTGAAAGCAGGAGCATTCACACAAATACTAAAACCATTGCCAGCATTGGCCAAAAGTGAACTGATAACGCTGACCAGGATACTATCTATCCCGGAGCAACCGTTTGCATTTGTAAAGCTGTAGTATAACGTAAAAGTTCCTGTAGCAGAAGGTGTAAATACACCTGAGGCTGTCACTCCCGGACCACTCCAAACCCCTCCCGCAGGCGAAAAACCGGTCAATACTGTAGCTATTGGTTGATTACAAACAGAGAGATCAGGGCCGGCATTTACGACAGGTAAAGGATTAACGGTAACAATATAAGTGGTCGTCGCACTGCAACCTGTAGAAAAACTGCCAATAACCGTGTAGGTCGTCGTTATGGTCGGAGATGCCGTTACACTATTGCCGGTTGATGTATTTAGTGATGAGGTTGGGCTCCAAGTATACGTTGTTGCTCCACTTGCTGACAAGTTAGTCTGTTGCCCATCACATATCGTTTGAATACCTGAGATGGAAACAATAGGTATTGGATTTACGGTGATTATCGTAGAGGTAGAAGCCGTACACAAGTTTAAGTCTGTAACGGTAACACTGTAGGTAGTAGTTGATGAGGGATTCGCAGTGGGGCTCTGAGCAAATGGATTGGAAAGGCCAGTTCCCGGTGACCAACTGAATGAATATGGGCCGGTGCCACCGGTTGGGTTTGTTAATAGATTAACCGTTTGATTATTACAAATCGTGGTATTGGAAATGGTGTTAACATTGGGTAAGGGACTTACAATTATGGTTGTGGTAGCAGTAGCCGACCCGCATTCATTTGTGACAGTAAGTGTAATGACATGATTACCGGGTGTACTAAAAATTACACTTGGCGGATTTGCTAAATTGCTCGATGAAGGAATCCCGCCGGAGAAAGTCCAATTGTAAGATGAAATAGTCCCACCGCCATTATTTATTGTAGCACTGGGTGTAATATTAACAGAGCCACAGACCGGTGTATAGGTAGGTAATGTAACCGTCGGTATTGATTTGATTATAACAGATTGAGTTGTGGTAAATGTGCCGCACACGTTGGTTATGGCAAGAGTTATTGTATAACTTCCTACTTCAGTGAAATTAAAAGATGGCGCAACCGATGTACTGTTTCCCGAGGCAAAACTCCAACCTGTAGTTGGAGTTACTGACCAGGAATAGGTTAAAGGTGAACATGCCGAAGCCGTTGAAGAATTCGTTACACTTATAAGTGCAGGAGCACAAGCAGAAGTTGGATTGACAGTAAATGCAGGAGTCGGTGGCACCGTAACACATACATTTTGAGTAATGGTATCGGCACCGCACAAATTTCTTGCTATTAACTGTATGGTATAAGTTCCGGGCAGAGTATAGTTAAGCCCAATCGAGGTAGATCCGGGAGAGTTTGTTACGGTATTCCCAAAAGAACCCGATGATATGGACCATCCGGAAGCCGGAGTCACCGACCAAAAGTGATTAATGGTATTCACACAGTTGCCGGCATTATTCACGATAATTCCGGTAGATGAACTGGTGTATGATGCACTCGAGTTCACACAAACTAACGAAGGACCTCCGAATGCAACTGTTGGGGGCAGTCCAATTCGAATCGGTTCTATGAGAGCAGCTGATGTACCACAGGGATTGGATGCAACAATTCTGACGTGAAATGCATTTTGAAAACCACCCAAAGAGGTCACGCCACAGGATGACGTGCTAAATGTATGCACAATGGCCGCCGGAGGCGGATGGGTGTATGTTTCATTGGGAGAGCCATCATTATACTCTACCGTGTATGTTGTCCCCGGTGGATTCAAAGCGGTATTGGTTACCGGAAATGATAACGTCGATGGTGCACATAAGCCAACCGTACCTCCCGGATTGGCAAGCCCTACCGAAGGATTAGATCCGTTAAAAAAGTTATATGTTGAACTGGACACGCATCCATTTGAACCAGTAACGGTTAAGGTAATGGTATTATATCCAAACCCGTTGTACGTATGGGTGGTGCCGTCTGGTAATGTAGTACCGGTATAGTTTGGTGTGCCATCACCCCAGTTAATTACATAGTTTGTGTTTGTTCCTTGTGTTGTAGATGAGTTATTGATGGAAAGTAGAAAGCTGCTAATTCCATCACAATTTGAAAAGTCATTTCCACTTGGATCAGTAATTGATGCGTTAGGTGAATTTTGAACGGTTACGGTCTGAGATATATTGTCGCTACAACCATTACTGGAGGTAGCTGTAAGCGTTACGTTAAAATTTGAATTACCAACCCCATACGCAACAAAGAGGTGTGAAGGATTGGTTGAGGTAGAGGTGTTCTGTGACCCGGATGCAGGGTTTCCAAAATTCCAGCTGTACGTTAAACCGGATCCTGTACTGGAATTGCTAAAGTTGATAGGGGTTGATGAGCAAGGTGCGTTATTGGGAGAGAACGAAAATCCGGCATTTGGTGCTGAAAGTACAGTTACCACAACAGTGATCGGTGTTGCGGGCGAACAACCGGAAGGTGTTACGGTGTAGGTAGTCGTTGATGTGGGAGATGCAATAACAGAGGCTCCGGTATTTGTATTTAATGTGGCGGCAGGCACCCAGGTAAAACCGGAAGCTCCCGGATTTGAAGCATTTAATGTGATGGATTGGCCATTACAAATTGTTGCAACTGCTGGATTGGTATTGATTGATGTAACACACTGAGAATAAACATGTTCTGATAAAAAAACACTGCATAGTGACATCAGGAGTTCTATACCATATTTTAATCTTTTTTTTGAGACCATCAACAGAATATCGTTTTCAAAAGTAGGGTAATAAGTCGAAATTCAAACAGTTTTAGATAACTACGTTATGAAACAAATTAAGTTAGTCTTCATATAGTTATCATTAATTTATTTTTGCACAACCTATGTTACACCTCGAATTGGCCACCGACCCAAGATGGGTAAACCTGGCCGAAAAAAGCATTGAAGAAATCCTTACCGACCACGCTTACTGCGAGCAAAAAGCGGCTTCATCCTGCATATCGCTTATTCAAAATTACCCGCATCTGGAAAAGCTTGTTGAGGAATTGTCGCCAATCGTAACTGAGGAATGGGGTCATTTCAGAAGTGTGCTTAAAGAGTTAAAAAAACGAAACCTGAAATTAGGTAAGCAACGCAAGGATGAGTATGTAAATGCGCTTATAAAACATCAGAAAAAAGATGGGAGCCCATCAGAACGATTATTAGATAAGTTATTGATATTCGCATTAATAGAAGCAAGAAGCTGTGAACGATTTAAGATATTAAGTGAGGGGTTAGCTGACGAATACCTGCGTGTTTTCTATCGTAAATTTATGGAAGCAGAAGCAGGTCATTATACCTTGTTTATGGAACTCGCCCGCTTATACATAGACCCGGTACTGGTAAAAAAACGATGGGAAGAATGGATCCGAATTGAAACGGGCATATTGAATGAAATGACGGTGAGGGGGGATCGTATGCACTAGGGTTCTTCGATCTCCTCGGTATTGCTTACCCTGAAGGAATACAATTTATGAAGGGTAAAACTCAAGACACCAATACTTATAGCCGCAAATGCTCTGGATGGCGTTGGGTACCACCCGATCTGTCTGATAAGGATACTCATCAACACATAGTTCAAAACCAGCATAGCCAGGGCAACCATGATATATCGTATAAACTGATATCTGGTTCTGAGATCACTCTCCTTGAAAACAAAAAGTTTTGTCAGGGTAAAATTCGTAGTAATACCAAAGCAGAAAGATATACCCAGGGACAATGTAGGTGCCGTTATGGTAAGCAAATCTAAATGCATATCTCTCTTTTGAATCACATAGTTATATGCAAGAAAATAAACCGATACATCAACAACGGTAGCTGTTATGGCTGTAAAAAAATACCGTACCACCTTGAGCTTCAATAGCCGCTTACTGAAATTAATGATCATTGAATAGGGTTACAAATTTAGATAATAAATATTCCGTGTTCCTGAAAACTCCTTAAACAATAGCAAATTGGGTATGTTTTCTTTAAAAAAAATTACTTTTACCTTATTAACCATACCACAATGCGTTTTAGACTCACTCTAATTCTTCTCACATCAATCATCTTAATCTCTAAGTCCTTGGTAGCTCAGGTTCAGCCTTTCAGTTTTGATAAGGTAAATTTAAGCTCTACCATTCCTACAAGAACCTTTCCGGTTCCGGATATTGATGCGCTCCTGCTCGAAGACGAACAGAATGCCAATCTGGATATTCCTTATCGCTTTGGCTATAAATACACCACAAATCTAAATGTGAACAACAGCGGGATTAAAGAGTACTTAAAAGACGGATCTATGCTATGGCGCACACAAATCAAATGCCCTGAGGCCTATAGCGTAAATCTTATCCTTGACGATTATCAGATGTTACCGGGATCGATTCTCTATTTGTACTCCGGTGACAAATCATACATCATAGGACCTTACACCTCAAAAGAAAATAATGCTGAAAAAGTACTTGGTTCCGATTTGGTAAGAGGTGGCGACCTCATCGTTGAATTGTATATACCTTTTTATAATAGCAGTCAGCTACTTCCCCGCATTACTACCGTAACCTATGGATATAAAGATGCCTTTGCATTAGCAAAAGGCTTTGGTGATTCCGGCTCGTGTAATGTAAACGTTAATTGTGCTCAGGGTATCGACTGGCAGGTCGACAAAAGAGCCATAGCGCTTATATTGGTTAATGGCAATGGATTTTGCACCGGTGCCATGGTTGGCAATACCTCGCTGGATGGAACACCCTACTTTTTAACCGCTAACCATTGTTACAGTAATAATGTGGCTAGTTGGGTTTTTCGTTTTAATTATGAAAGTCCTAATTGTACGCCAAACCAAAACGGCCCAACAAGCCAAACCGTCAGCGGTTCTACATTAAGGGCTCGATCCGGCACATCTGATTTTTGCCTGCTTGAATTGAATGCAGAACCTAACCCGGCTTATCAGGTTTATTATGCCGGTTGGAATAATGCCAATGTGGCCGGCACATCAGGTGTTGGTATACATCACCCCAGTGCCGATGTCAAAAAGATATCATTTTACAACACCACCCTCCAAACCACCGGCTACTACTCATCGGGATCCAGCCACTGGCATGTAGAATGTAGCACTGCTGTTACTGAA
>BJGO01000137.1 GCA_014190535.1 Bacteroidota bacterium
TGCAGATAGGCATTGGCTACATTGAGCGAAACGTCGTTAAGGGTTTGATCGGCAGCATATTTAGACGACATATAGCTGTAGTAGCTCTGCCGCATCTGATTGATTTTTCTGAACCCGCCAAAGAGGTCGAGTGAAGTGCCAATGGCGCCGCTTCCACCAACGATATCCTGTTCAATAAAGGTATTAGTAGTGGGGTCGATGTTACGACCACGGTTGGTACCATAGTTTCCGTTGGCATTCACGGAGGGTAAAAATGAAAACTTGCTTTGTGTATAAGTAGCATCATTTAACTCAGCATTGAGTTGTGCAATTTTTACCTGTAAATTATTCTCCTGGGCATAAAGGATGCACCGCTCCAGATTCCATATGGGCTGAGCGTTTACAAGGTTTTGCACGCAGAAAAGTAACAGGAGGATGTATCGGTAAACCTTCATCTGACTCAACAAATATAAGGGCTTGTTTTTTAGCACGGATTAAACTAATTATGTAATTACATTAGCGATTGTACTAAATGACAAACGAATATTTTATGAGGGAGGCGCTCAAGGAGGCTCACAAGGCTCTTGAAAAAGACGAAGTGCCTATTGGTGCCGTGCTGACCTTTAACGGACGAATTGTAGCACGTGGTCACAATCAGGTTGAACTCCTGCAGGACGTAACCGCACATGCCGAGATGTTATGTATTACCGGAGCATCGGCTTCGTTTCAGTCAAAATATTTAAGCGAGTATGCGCTGTATGTAACACTGGAGCCCTGTATGATGTGCGCATCCGCCATCGGATGGGCGCAAATCGGGCATCTGATTTATGGAGCACGCGACGAGAAAAAAGGATACACCTTGTTTGGCAGGTCGCCGTTGCATCCTAAATGTGTTGTTGAACATGGCATCCTGGAGGAAGAGTGCTCCCGTTTGTTAAAAGATTTTTTTAAACGTAAACGTAACTGAGCGGCCGCTGCGCCAAGCGGTTGATGTGAATTACTTAAACTTGCAGTACTATGAATCAACCGGTATTTGAAATTGGACAACAAGCCCTCACACTCGAACGGCTCAGCGACCTCGAACAAAAAACCTTTCAGCTGCGACTTCATGAGCGGGCAAGGGATCAGGTCATGGCCTGCAGAGCCTATCTGAACCGTAAACTGGAACACAGCGACCGTCTGTATTATGGAATCAATACCGGATTCGGTTCTCTGTGTGATGTGCGCATCTCGGCAGATGACTGCGGCACACTGCAGGAAAACCTGGTAATGAGTCATGCCTGTGGTATGGGTGACCAAGTTCCGGAGGATATCGTACGATGGATGCTTTTCCTTAAGGTGCAATCGCTCAGCTACGGCCACTCGGGAGTGGATGTGAGTACGGTATGGCGCCTCATCGATTTTTTTAATAACGGCATCCATCCTTTGGTCTATACCCAGGGCTCTCTCGGTGCCTCGGGCGACCTTGCCCCACTGGCTCATTTATGTTTGCCGCTTATCGGTAAGGGAACGGTTCAGTATCGGGGCGATACCTACCGCA
The DNA here is from genome assembly GCA_014190535.1 of Bacteroidota bacterium. Lineage (GTDB taxonomy): Bacteria > Bacteroidota > Bacteroidia > Chitinophagales > UBA10324 > BJGO01. The sequence continues at coordinate 1,520 of BJGO01000137.1, forward strand.
CCGAAGACCTTTTTCCTCACTTCAAGTGGAATGCCCTGAAGTTGCAATCGAAGGAAGGCCTCGCCTTGCTGAATGGCACACAGTTTATGAGTGCCTATGCTGTACATATACTCATTCGCACACGAAAACTTTTACAGTGGTGCGATGTGATTGCCGCATTATCGTGCGATGCCTTTGATTGTAAAACAGAGCCGTTTAATCCTCTGTTGCACAACGTGCGACCTCACGCCGGGCAAATGCAAACAGCGAAAATTATGCTGGACCTGCTCCGGGGCAGTGCCTTGGCCAACCAAACAAAAAAACAGGTGCAGGATCCGTATTCGTTCCGTTGCATACCGCAGGTACACGGAGCCTCTAAAGATGCCATTGCTCATGTAGAGCGTGTTGTAGAAACAGAGATTAACGCCGTTACCGACAACCCCAATGTGTTTGCGCAGGAAGACGAAATATTATCAGGCGGAAATTTTCACGGACAACCATTAGCACTCAATCTTGATTATTTGGCCATAGCACTCAGCGAACTGGGTAGCATCTCTGAGCGGAGAACCTATCAGTTGATCAGCGGACAACGGGGACTACCTGCTTTTCTGATTAAAAATGCCGGCCTCAACAGCGGCATGATGATTCCGCAATATACAGCCGCTTCCATTAGTTCTCAGAACAAACAACTATGCACCCCGGCATCTGTTGATTCGATCGTAAGCAGTAATGGTCAGGAGGATCATGTGAGTATGGGAGCCAATGCGGCCACCAAGTGTCTGAAGGTTTTAGAAAATACCGAGCGCATCCTCGCCATAGAATTACTCAATGCGGCACAGGCACTTGAATTCAGAAGACCTACGCCAAGCAGTGCCGTGTTGGAGCAGATACTTGCCGACTATCGCACGCACGTTACGTTCAATGCGGAAGACCGTGTGCTACACGACGATATGCAAGCAAGCCTTGCCTTTATTTTGCAATATTCATTACCAAAATTTTGAAACTACAGGAACTAAAAGTTTTTCTTGACAAGAAATCGGAGGCCTATAATCATCCGTCGTTTATCCATAATGACCCTATAGCTGTTCCACACCGATTTACCCTAAAGCAGGACATCGAAATTGCAGGACTGTTCGCGGCCATACTGGCATGGGGTCAGCGTAAAACAATTATCCATAATGCAAATCAGTTGATGAATCTGATGGACATGGCGCCTCATCAGTTTATACTCGAGCATCAGCCAAACGACCTGCAACGATTCAACGGATTCGTGCATCGCACCTTTAATGATACCGATCTGCTTTATGTGATCGATTTTTTAAAACGACATTACACACAACATCAAACCCTGGAAGATGCTTTTATTCCTGTAGAACGAAAGAGCACAGAGCTCATATATGATGCCCTTTCGGTATTTCACAAGCGTTTGTTTAATTGCTCGTATGCGCCGCAGCGAACAAAGAAACATTTCGCCACACCGGAACGACAATCAGCCTGTAAGCGCCTGAATATGTATCTGCGCTGGATGGTACGCCACGATGATCGGGGTGTTGACTTCGGCCTTTGGACACGCATCAGGCCATACGATTTAATTTGCCCGCTGGATCTGCACGTGCAACGTGTAGCGCTGAAGTTAAAATTAATATCGCGCGATACAAATGACTGGCAGGCCGCTATGGATGTAACGAGGGTACTGCGTATGATGCGACCCCATGACCCTGTTTATTACGATTACGCTTTGTTCGGGCTCGGCGTTATGGAGAAGTGGCGCTAAGCAGACGCCTGATTAGATCCTCATTTCCTAATCATATTAGGCTGCAGAGAACATCGATGTAATTACTCAAGGCGTATTTTTCTATATCAAACATCAACACTTATATTTGAACGGAGATTAGATTCAATGCGAATAACACGTGTTTCCTTGAATCTAAACTGATGAACACAAAAACACTGCATTCAATCTTTATCTAAATTACATTTTCATGTTTCGCCTCCTGCTTTGTGTGTTGTTTTTGGTCTATACCCCTTATGTGCGTGCGCAACGCATCAGTGGCACCTTTACGGCAATACCCAATCAGGAAATCAGGCTCGAGGGCATCAACGGATTTACAAATCAAACCCTGGCTACGGCCACCACGGGGCCCGGCGGCACATTCACGCTCAGCTATTTGCCCAAAGATCGGGGCGTTGCCTATCTCATCAGCTCCGATAAGAAACCGTACTTCGTAATCCTCAGTGGTGAAGATATAGAACTGAGCGGTGAGGCGCCGGGCAAGCGCGAGAGCATAAACATCCTTAAGGGGCGCGAGAACCAGTGGTTTGTTCAGTACAGCATCGAATCGCCCCTGCGCGAGCAAACTTTGAGTGCCTGGTCCTATCTGGAGAAGCAGTACGCCTCAGCCCCGGAACGTTTTCCTGCGTCTGCGCTGCGGGATATCCGTAACGAAATCAAGCGGATTAAAGACGAAGATGCCGACTTTCTGAAACAAATGCCTTCCGACAGTTATGTAAAGTGGTTTCTGCCGGTGCGTAAACTCGTGAGCTCAGTATCGAACCTCGCACAATATCGGCAGGATGAAATTCCTTCAGCCCTTGCGACATTCAGAGCACTGGATTATACCGATCCGCGACTATACAAAAGCGGCCTGTACAAAGAAGCAATAGAAGGTCATTTCTGGCTTATTGAAAACAGCGGACAAAGTTTGGATACAGTTTATCAGTGGATGCGCATCTCCATAGACTCTTTGGTTGCCGACCTGAGGCACGACAATCAGAAGCTCAATGAAGTTACGGATCATCTGTTTACGCTTTTAGAACAACATAGCCTCCTGCAGGCCTCGGAATATCTTGCTTTAAAGGTGCTGAACGAAACGTCGTGTACGCTGAATAATGATTTAGCCAAACAGCTGGAATCGTATCGCGCCATGAAGCCCGGCAATTCGGCTCCCGACATAGAGTTTATCGGTGATCTGATGGCTCCGGGCTATCCGCCGGATGCGTTTCCTGAAACCCTGTCCGACATAACAAGTCCGTTTACCTTATTAGTATTTGGAGCCGGATGGTGCCCGCAGTGTAAAGAGGATTTACCGGCAATGGCCTCACTGTATCCGAAATGGAAATCCAATGGCGTGGAGGTAGTCTTTATATCGCTTGATGAAAAGAAAGAAGACTTCTTTCAATTCGCCGCTAATCTGCCGTTTCTGTCGGCCTGCGATTATCTGAAGTGGGAAAGTCCGGTGGCTAAGGATTATTTTATCTTCGGCACGCCTACGATGTATCTGATAGACCGTGAGCGTCATATCCTCCTTCGACCATCGTCGGTAAAACAGATGGATGCCTGGGTGGACTGGTTTTTAGTTCAGGGAAAACTCAGCAAGTAATAAACAGAACAGCCGATGCTGTTGTTACCTTTACAACATAATTTTTTTATAAATACAATGTACTATGCGTTACGCTATACTACTCCTGTTGAGTCTGTTTACGATGCAAGCCCTGGCTCAGAAAGAAGCCAATGTCTGGCATTTTGGCAATGGCCTTTGTCTTGATTTTAACAGCGGTGTCCCTGTTGAGGTTAGCGGCAGTGCGATGTGGACTTTTGAAGGATGTGCTTCGGTATGCGACTCGGTAGGTCAACTGCTGTTCTACACTAATGGTGGCGGGCGTGTGCCTCAGTCCGGACAAGACCCCGGACGCATATGGAATAAAAATAATGCGGTGATGTACGATATGCAGGGCCTTGAAGGAGGCGGACTCAGTTCATCGCAGTCCTCGGTAATCTTTCCGGTGCCCGGCGAGAAAAAGAAATATTATGTATTTACCATGGATGAAATTGAGCACTACATTGATGCTACTCCCGAAATACTGGCTCAGGAGCCTAACGGACGCGGCCTCCGGTATTTCATCGTGGATATGAACCTGAACGGCGGTTTGGGTGGCGTGTCGGAAGCCGATGTGCTGGTTTATGATTATTCCTTTGAGGGCCTTTGCGCCATACGGCACGAAAACAAAAACGATTACTGGGTATTAATCAATCAGGACACCACCGGACTCGGGGTATATAGTGTTACCTCATCGGGTGTTGCGCTGGCCGGTGTCTATCCCTATACCGGATACTATATCAAATCTTCACCAACCAACCCCAATTCAGCTGTACCTTGCTGTAATAAAGTAATTACCTCCAGTGGTATTCTGCTGGATTTTAATACCGGCACCGGAGTATTGTCTAACCCTGTTGATCTGATCAACTCGAATGGCAGTAACAATGCATTTGAATTTTCGCCTAATTCGTTTTACTTGTATGGCTCAGTTCCAAATGATGTTACCGGCATAAACGAACTCATTCGTTATAATATGTTGCTGGCCAGTCAAACCGGACAATCTCTGGAATCCACCGCTGAGGTTATCGAAAGTTCTTTTGATCCAATATATATGCAACTCGCACCCGATGGCAATATATATTTTCTCCAAAGCAACAATTTTGTGCAGTTTAGTATTGGTGCCATTAACTGCCCCAATACCAATACCCCATCGGTATCCTATGACTAATTCACTTATGATGTTGTGAGCGGTGATGACATCTTTTTTTCGTTACCCAATTATCCGAGCTGGATTTTTTACAACAGCTATGATGCTAAAATCGAGTTTGGGCCCGATACGATTTATCTGTGCCCCGGCGACTCATTTCTGCTGGATGCGGGCGTAGGTACTTTCTGGGAATGGGGCGGTGATTGTTTCAGTGGCCCTCAGAATACCTGGCCCGATAACAGCACACGCTATTTTACAGTGACCCAACCCGGAGTATACAGCGCCACGTTAACCGGCACCTGCGGCTCGGCCAGTGATCAGATATGGGTATTGCCCTGCAACAATGAACCGGACCCCTGCCAAAATGTGACCTTAACTATTGGACCCGATACCACCATTTGTAAAGGCTCTCCTTTAGTACTTACCGTGCCCGGATACGAAAGCTATTTATGGCAGGATGGAAGCACCGCACCATCAATTACAATAACATCTGCCGGCACCTACATACTTACCGTAACCGACACAGCTGATTGCAGCATCACCGATACCCTAGCGGTTGATGATTACACACCGGCTGTAGTAGCAACAACAACCAAAGACTCCATTTGCAGAGGGGAATCCATTGCGCTGACTGCATCGGGCGCCGATACCTATGTATGGACTCCCAACACCGGCCTCACGTGTATAAGCTGTGCGGCCCCGCTGGCAACACCGGCCTCAACCATTACCTATCAAGTTACCGGCACCGAC
>BJGO01000138.1 GCA_014190535.1 Bacteroidota bacterium
CGCCAATTTTTGATCAAAATCACCGCATCGTCGGTCAGTTACACGGAGGAAATTCAGGATGCTCATCCAATGATCAATCAGACTATTATGGAAAATTTTCCACGTCGTGGAATGGTACATCTTCGAGCAACAGACTGCGAGACTGGCTTGACCCATCCAACTCGGGTGCAAATGTCTTAGACGGTTATTTTACCTCTGCCCCAACGAATACTCTGGACGTAAATCTGATTTCAGTGAGCAACCCGGTACAATATTTCTGCGCCGGTGATACAATCATTCCACAGATCCTTTTTAAGAACGAAGGTCAAAATACTATTACCTCAGCAACCATTACCTACAACATAGATGGCGGCGCCACGACCACCTATAACTGGAATGGAACCCTCAACCTATATCAGCAGGCAAATATTACACTACCCGGATTCACATCTACATCGGGCAGCCATGTATTCAACTGTACTATTACCAATATCAATGGATCTTCAGATCAGAATACATCGAACAACACTAAATCAAGCAATTTCCAGGTTATAAATGGTAACAAGATTATCATTGAACTCAAAACCGACAACTACCCTACTGAAACATCCTATCTCTTAAAAAATGCGGCCGGGGATACTTTATTGTATCAGAGCAATTTTGGATCAGCAAATACTGTAATCACTAAGGAAATTTGTCTTGAACAGGCTTGTTATACGCTGACCATTTACGACAGCTATGGCGATGGAATTTGTTGTTCGCAGGGAAATGGCTATATCAAAGTTATCAGCGAAAGTGGATCTACCCTGGCTCAGGCTACGCAGTTCGCCAACTCCAGTGTAATGAACTTCTGCATATTCACAGAGGTGCCTACTGCAAATATCACCAGCACCGTAACTGAGGCCTGTCAGGGAACGCAGTTGAGTTTCACGCAAAACTCATCCAATTACTCTCAGTTAACCTGGAAATTAACCGGCCCGGTAAACAACGCATCCAACAACACCTCGTATAATTTCACCTTCAATATAGCCGGCACATACACATTAAAACTCTTTGCGGCTAATAATATCGGCACTGATTCTGTGGTACAAAACATAACAATTTTTCCAAAACCTACCATTAGTCTCACCACCAACCCGGCTTCAAGCAGTTCCGCATCGGATGGATTTATTTCGGTTAGTATCAATGCAGGTACCGCCCCATTCAATTACATATGGAGTAATGGAGCTACAACCCAAAATCTGATAAACCTACCGGCCGGAACCTATACCCTTACCGTAACCGACAGTAAAGGTTGCACATCAACAAAATCGGGTGTCGTTACAGCCCCTACTTCGGTAAATGCATTTACCTTCGATGACGGAATTTCAATATTCCCAAATCCTACATCAGGTATCACACAAATCAAATGGAATCGTTATTTCGCTATAATAAACATAGAGGTGATGAATGCACTTGGACAACGTGTTAAAACGTTCCATTTTGCCAATACCGACAACGGCACCATTGACCTTAGCTCACTGACACCCGGTATGTATTTCGTGCAAATGAATGTTGGGGACAAACTGATTACCAGAAAAATTATGCTGGAGCGATAGTGTATCTACGTTGAACTAATTACCAAGCCATATCAGCACTGATATGGCTTTTTTATTTTACCGGATTTCCCAAATGTTGGTGTCGCTTTGTATAAAAAAACCAAAGACCAACACATCCGGATAAAATCAAGCCAACAGCAATCAGCTGGGCCTGCGACAATGCAATTCCTAAAACCTCATATTGGGGATTTACCCGAATGATTTCAATCGTAAAACGCTCCATGCCATTTAACACCAAATAGATACTGAACAATATACCCGGAATGCTGATTCGCTTGCGGATATTCCACAGAATCACAAAAATCAGGCTTGCCCATATAATCTCATACAAAGGTGTTGGGTATACGGCCTCCGGAAGCTGGAAACAAAACCTGCCCTCACACCCCGGTATCGGCACACCTTCATTTAATACGTTGTGTGGATAGGTATAAGACCAGGCCCAATCCGGCAAAAAAGATAGCCATGAGGGTTTACCTGTAGTGTTTACTATTCCCCAATCGCCATCACCACTGAGATGACAACCTCCCCTGCCAATGGCATAAGCAAGTATGAGCCCGGGGGCTGCCGCATCAATCATATAGTAATAACGTATGCCCAGTTTGGTGGCATAATATAATACTGCAACGGAGCCGAAAATCAAACCGCCGTAGAAGGTTAACCCACTGAAAGAGAACAAAGCACCGACTGGATCCTGGATAAAGTCATTCCAATGCTCCAAGTTATCAAAAAGCTTGGCTCCCAATAAGCCGCTCATTGCCGCTACTATAGTAATATCGCCAACCATTTTATGAGGGTAAACCGTTTCTTTTTCCTCTTTTGGTTGTGGCAGTTGATGCTTCTTTTTCTCCCAGTATTTAAGTCCGGCAATTATGCCCCCACCAATCAGACCGCCAATTAAATTGCCTTTATTTGACAAAATAAATTCCTGTGGATTGTTGCTGAACTGATTGTATTCCAGTATAACATAAGGCAATTTAAAGCCCAGAATAAATCCCCACAAAAACGAAAGAGTCAATTCCTGAATACCGGCCGGTTTGCCAATGATATGTGTTCGGATATGAGGCTGAATAAGCCCTTGTGCCTCCTTTCTTTTTAATTCGCGATGAAGTGTATATGCTGCCGCTATAAACGACAACGTCATCATAAATCCAAATGTTTGAATGGGAAGTGGAATGTAAATTCCGGTTAGGTATTCGATCAAGTGGGATAAGGTTGGGAACATAGCATGCAAATGTATGCTTAAGACAATGTATTTTTTGAATTCAAAAAATCAGGTTTCCTCAGACCGAGTTGATGAGGAGCTCAGATATTTTCTATATGAGGATGCATCGATCCGTTCTGCTCCCATCCGTTCCAGATGATCGGTGTGCACCTGACAATCGATCAGATCGAAATTAAAATTCCGGCAGAGATGTATCAGTGCGAGTTTAGATGTATTGGGCTCCAGACTGAACATACTTTCACCGCAAAATACACTTCCACAAACAACTCCATATAAGCCACCGCATAATGAATCATCCCGAAAAACTTCTATGCTCATTGCGTGCCCCGCTTCGTGCAGTCTGATATATGCCTCCTGCATTTCCGGTATAATCCAGGTCGAATACTGTCCCGTTCGCTTAGTTGATGCACAGAGGTGAATTACCTGCCTGAAGGATGTGTTTACCCGAATCTTATATATTCCTTTATTAATAATCGTGCGCATGCTTTTGCTCACCTTTACTTTTTCGGGATAGAGCACGAAGCGCATTTCAGGTGCATACCAAATAATAGGCATACCCTCACCGTACCAAGGGAAAATACCAAGACTGTAAGCGAGCAATAAGCGATCAAGGCTCAGATCGCCGCCAATGGCCAATCGGCCGAATGAATCAGCCTCATCGGGATGTGGAAAAGAAAGCGAATGTTTGTCTAACCACTGCATATCCGAAACATTGCATCGAGTATCTCCAAGAAATACCTATTTTGTACTGAAACGGATAGGATGCTCCTAAAGTATTCTTTAACAGTGATTTAATTTAGCTGTACCTTAAAATTGCTCGTTTGATTCTTTTGCTTAACAGAAACCAGGTATAATCCCGGAGCCAAATCGTGAGTGTCAATGATGATTTGTCTTTCAGAGGTCGTTGTCGAATATACAACCCTGCCCAGGATGTCGGTGAGATAAACTTCCGCTGTATTTCCGAAACCTCCGGTTTGTATCGTTACCCGGTCATTGTCATAAAATAAGCGGGTATCACTAACACCTGAATAGTCTTCTATGGAAGAGGTCTGGCAAAGTTCCAGTGTTTTACAGGTCTCTTTACTGCAATTATCTCCGGTAACGGTAAGGCATACCGTTGGTGAGCAGTTCGTGTTGTACGTGTGTGTAACTGTAGGTGCAGTGGATGTTGACCCATCGCCAAAATCCCAGCTATACGTAAATGGCAAAGGAACCACCAAAGCCACTTCGAAAGCAACCGTTACCGGCAGGCTCAATGAAGGAGTAAAGGTTTCAAAAAATTCGGGCATGGTTGATTCATTATAAACATAGATGGTATCGCAATACCAGGCTTCGCAATCCGTACCTGTAAGATGTATGCAAACCGGATAGAAGCCGGTTGCCGGATAAGCGTGTTCATGCGAATCACTGTTATTGGTAACATTCGTACCGTCACCAAAAGTCCACTCTGTATTGGCATTAGCAGCAGCAGAGTTATTGAAGAACGTAACTGTATTGTTACACTGGTTTTCAGCTGTGAAAAAAGGCGTACATAATGATTCAGTAATGATTACTTCACAATATGTCTCCTGACAACCATCTCCTGTTATTGTAATGCACACTTCATATTCGCCATATGCAGAAAACGTATGGACGGGATTGGCATCACTTGATGCTGAGCCATCTCCGAAATCATAGTAAACAGATGTATAACCTCCCGAACTTCCATTAAAGAATTCATATTGGAGGCCAGTATTTGAGTAAGAGAAATAAGCCTGACATGTTGAAGAGCCACACTCTCCGGCAGTCCACGAGGTTACCCCACCATAATTGAATGCCTCGCAATCGTTACTGTAGGTAACACCGTTACAGCCACAAACAGGCAGGTAGATCGCAGGACAGATCATGTTCGAATCAATTTGCTGAGGATTGATACACCCAACCGAACCGCACTCTCCGGGAATCCACGAGGTAACGCCTCCATAATATGTCGCCTCACAATCGTTGTTGTATGTTATACCATTACAACCGCATACCGGATCATACACAGCCGGACATAGAGCAGTCAGGTCGATCAGTGTTTCATCAATACAGCCGAGAGCACCACATTCACCGGGTGTCCAGGACGTAACACCACCTACCTTTTGGGCAATACAGTCATTACTATAAGTAATACCATCGCAACCACAAACCGGTGCATAGATCATCGGGCATAAGGCATTCATATCTATGAGCGAGGAGTCAATACAGGTTAAACCGGATGATGGGTAGTTATCCAAAGCGTTGCGTTCAACTGCATAATTGTCGGAGTTGTTCGATTGTTGAGCAATTGCTACTTGTGCTGTTGCTACTAACAGCAACACTAAAAATATTCTGTACATTGTTTAGGAAGTTTTCGATATAAAGTTAATTCAGACTGCTTAGTAATGGCCATTTATTTATAAAATAATAAATATGGTATGTATAGTTAAAATCATTAAAATTCACCTACTGTCATTATGTGAATTCCTATACTTTTGTGAGCGTTCAATTTAAATCACTATGGATCTCTTTGAAAAACTTCTTCAAAACCGCGGCCCTCTGGGTAAATTCTCTTCACAGGCACACGGCTACTATACATTCCCAAAACTAGAAGGGGAAATTGGCAGTCGAATGAAATTTCGTGGCAAGGAAAAGATTATCTGGTCGCTGAATAATTACCTGGGCTTAGCCAATCACCCCGAGGTGCGTAAGGCCGATGCTGATGCCGCCGCTCAATATGGGTTAGCCTATCCTATGGGAGCCAGAATGATGAGTGGCAATACCGATGAGCATGAGCGTTTGGAGCGTGAACTCAGTCAGTTTGTTGGAAAGCAGGATACCATTTTATTTAATTATGGCTATCAAGGTATTATGAGTTCGATCGATGCACTGGTAGATCGCCGTGATGTAATTGTTTATGATGCCGAATCTCACGCCTGTATCATCGACGGTGTTCGTTTACACATGGGCAAACGTTTGGTATTTCAGCATAACGACATCGAAAGTTGTGAGAAGATGTTAAAAAAAGCAACTGACATGGTCGCTGAGAGTGGTGGTGCAATACTTGTCATTACGGAAGGTGTATTTGGTATGGCCGGCGATCAGGGTAAACTCAAAGAAATAATCGAATTAAAAAATAAATATCAGTTCCGACTACTGGTTGATGACGCGCATGGCTTTGGCACCCTCGGTAAAACCGGTGCCGGCGCCGGCGAAGAGCAAGGCGTTCAAGATGGAATCGATATTTACTTCTCTACGTTTGCCAAATCGATGGCAAGCATCGGAGGTTTTATCAGTTCGGACGAACAGGTTGTAGAATATCTGCGTTACAACAATCGTTCACAGATTTTTGCCAAAGCCATGCCTATGCCTCTGGTTATTGGAAATCTTAAACGTCTCGAGCTGTTGCGTTCAAAACCGGAATTGAAAGATAAACTTTGGTACAATACCAATAAACTTCAGACGGGACTAAGAGAGAGAGGATTCAATATTGGTCGTTCGAACACCTGCGTTACTCCGGTTTACCTGAACGGAAATACTAACGAGGCGGCAAACCTGATTATGGATATCAGGGAAAATTATAATATCTTTTTGAGTATTGTTGTTTACCCGGTAGTCCCTAAAGGCGTTATGATGCTGAGATTGATTCCTACTGCGGTGCATACGGATGCCGACATTGATGCTACACTCCAATGCTTCACCGAGGTTGCCGATAAACTCCAGAAAGGTATCTACCAACAGACCAAACTAGTTACCATACCGCTGTAATCTTGATGTAAGGCAGTAGTTAACTGCCTTTTTTTATTGTTTAAGTCTTTAATCGGTAGTTGTTACAAAAACGGATCGGATAAAATTTGTGGTCTGTTTGTAAGCACACCGGGCATCTGAATATTACTATTCTGCAAATGAACCGGGATAAGATTTTGCAAATTACGCAGG
>BJGO01000139.1 GCA_014190535.1 Bacteroidota bacterium
AAGAGCGTTTTATTAATCAGACGCTGACAACATTACGCAAATCAGGATATGTATTTGCAGAGCCCCGCATCATAGCTGTTACCGGATGGACTACCGATGAATTACAAAAAGCTATTGATGAAGCTCACATTACAGCGTCTTTTGATCTGGTTACCTTGCTCATAGGTGTAAATAATCAATACCGGGGCCGCAGTGCCGACGAATATCGTACTGAATTTGTAAAACTCCTTGAGCAGGCTGTTCAATTTGCTTCGGGCAAACCCAATCGTGTTGTAGTGCTGTCTATTCCTGATTGGGGGGTAACTCCATTTGCAGAAGACCGCGATCGAAAAAAAATTGCTGAAGAAATCGATTTGTTTAATACGATTAACAAACAAGAAACGTTGAACAGGGGCGTGCATTACCTTGATATAACTGCAATCAGCCGTTTGGCTAAAGATGATGTCTCGCTGACTGCAAACGATAAGTTGCATCCGTCGGCTACTATGTATGCGCTGTGGGCTAAACCACTCGCTGAACTATTTCTGAACGAATTAAAGAATTAATCTGATGTTACTTCGATTGCTTCAATCAAGACTAATCGACATACTGTTAATAGCCGCCGCCTTATATTTTCTATTACCTCGTTTATTTAACAGGCGTAAAGCAAATCAGGGAACACCCAAAACGGGACCAAATGTAATGGTTAACCAACAGGATCAGGCAACAGCCAAAACAGACGATAAACGTGGTGAGTATATCGATTATGAGGAAATAAAATAATGTGTATAAGACCGGATAATTAATAGTCCCTGATGCTCTATGCATGATTAAATTAGTGTAAGTATATCCGATGAACGCATTCCGAAAAAAGGTCAGGCAAATGGCAAGAAAGCCCAAGCAGTCAACCAAATCCGGGTTACCACCGGGGCGTGTTGTATACATAGGCAACAAAGAAGATTCGCCGGTTCGTATCACGGTAATTGATTACGACAGTAATGATCTTAAAGAAATATCGGTTAATAACGTGCAGGATATTGCTCAATATCAGTTCACGCAAACTTGCTCCTGGATAAATATTGATGGAATTCATAAAACCGATATCATCGAAGATGTGGGTAAATTATATCAGATACATCCACTCATACTGGAAGATATCGTGAACACGCAGCAGCGCCCAAAATTGGAAGTGCATGATGATTACGTATTTATCGTATTTAAGATGCTGGATTATGATTATGCAACCAATGAAGTCATTATCGAACAGGTGAGTATGATTCTGGGGCATAATTATGTAATCTCCTTTCAGGAAAATATAGGTGATGTGTTTGAGCAGTTGCGCTCACGTATTCGCAATCCGGAGTCCCGTTTCAGACAAAACGGATCGGATTATCTGGTGTTTGCTTTACTCGATTGTGTGGTGGATAATTATTTTACCGTAATAGAGAAGTTGGATGAACAACTTGAAGAGTTTGAAAATGACGCATTTAATAATCCGGGTAAACATATTGCCGAACGATTAAATAAAATTCGGCGCGACACGATATACATTCGTAAAGCAGTGTGGCCCCTCAGAGAAATGGTAAATCACATGCTCTCAGGAGATATAAAACCAATTAAGGCGGAAACGCATATCTATCTGCGTGATTTATATGATCATACTATTCAGGTACTCGATACCATTGAAATGTACCGCGATGTATTGTCCGGCATTATGGATGTTTATCTTTCAAATCTGAGTTATAAAATGAACGAGGTAATGAAGACACTTACTATTATATCCTCACTATTTATTCCTCTTACATTCATAGTAGGGGTTTATGGCATGAATTTCGAACATATGCCTGAATTGAAACTGGCAAACGGCTATTTTATGATATGGGCTGTTATGATTTTGGTTGCACTGATCATGTTTGTGTATATGAAAGCAAAAAAATGGTTATAACGTTTCGTTATTCACTACAGAATATACAAGATCTGCCGAATAACCTTTTCGTATTGCGAATGCAATAAGTTTATGCTTTCTGCTCAGCGGGTTATGGTCCTTTAGTGTTTTTAATTTTTTAGTTAAAATATCCTTAAGTGCCTGTTTTATATCATGCTGTTCAATCTGATTCAGGGCCTTTCGGATGCAGTATGCTGAGATGTTACGTTGTTTGAGTTCGTGTTTAATTTTTTGTGTGCCCCATTTTTTCAGGCGGAATTTTCCTCTTGCATACGCACAGGCAAATCGTTCCTCGTTAATAAAATCATCGGTAATTAAGTCGGATATAATTTCTTCCAGTGCCAAACCGCGCTGACCCCACTCAAGTAGTTTTGAGCGCACTTCGCTTTGGCATCGTTCCTGGTAGGCGCAGTATCTCCTTGCTTTTTCGATGGCTTCTGATTTTGAATAATACTTCTTCTGAATGTGCTCAGACATATTGCAAAAATGGATTAGAAAAATAACATGTTTCTTTACCTCACATATGACTCCGCAGCGCCGATCCTTCATACTTCTGTTTTTAGCAAACAGCATCTCCGGAGTTGCTCAGGGCATCAGTATGATTGCTATTCCCTGGTATTTTCTTACCATACTCAATCAGCCGCAGTTACTCGGTGTCGTATATTTTTTGGTCACCTTTATTCAGATATTCTGGGGGCTCTATTCCGGAAGTCTTATTGATCGTTATTCCCGAAAGAAGATTTTTCTGTATATCAATGCTATTGCAGGGGCTGTCCTGCTTCTTGTTTCGGGAATAGGATTTTATTTAGGAACCATTCCGGTGGGCCTGATTGCACTCGTTTTTGCAACAACATTCTTTGTGTACAACATACATTACCCCAACCTCTATGCCTTTGCACAAGAGATTATACCTAAGGAGCACTACAATACCATTAACTCACAGATAGAAATTGTTGGCCAGGTAACAAATGCCATTGCCGGTTTATTTGCCTCCATGCTCCTGACGGGTTCTGAAACAGGTGTTGTTAAAATTTTACAGCTTAGCATTAACACCAATATTCAATTTAAACCATGGACCCTTGAGGAAATATTTTTTGCTGACGGAATGACTTATATGATTTCATTAGTTATTATATCAACGATACGCTATCGGTTCAGTATCACTCCGGATAAAGGAGATCAATCGGTAATAAGCCGTTTAAAAGCCGGATTTGACTTTCTGATGCAACGCAAACCGCTTCTTCTGTTTGGCACAGCATCATTAACGGTGTTTTTAACGGTTATTGTTTCTAATTATATTTTGACGCCAACATATATATTTTATCATCTCAAAGGCGATGCTACTGTTTTTGGTGGCATGGAAGTTTGCTTTGCTACAGGGGCTATTGCCGCCGGATTATCAAGCAGATATCTGTCACGCTTAATTGGCCCTATCTATGGCGTGTTGTCGCTAATTGGTTTATGCTTTTTAATATACATCGGATTATTATTCAATCAATCCATAACCCTATTTTTTGTACTGATGATGTTATATGGTTTGTGTAATGCAGGTGTACGAATCATGCGTGTAACCTATATCTTTCATCAGGTGCCTAACTATATTTTTGGCAGAACCGGTGGTGTTTTTCTGATGATTCATATCCTCCTCAGATTACTCTTTATTGCCTTGTTTACCTTGTCTTTTTTCTCCTACAAACAGCAGGTGTTAAATGCTTTTGCCGTTTTTTCCGGATTATTATTCCTTTCGGTAGGGGCAATTCTGATTTACAGAAAAAAATTATAAAAAATTTATACTATGAAAATCAATTGATTATAAAATAAAATTGGCTTTGCTTAGTACTATGTATAACAATGTACCAAGCATAACACTATATTTGTCCCGTCAAGTTAAATAGATAAAAATCATGGACATAGAAAATTCAAAAGCACAGATGCGGAAGGGTGTACTCGAACTTTGCATTTTGTCTATCATTTCCTCTGATGATGAGTGCTATGCCTCAGAAATTATTGAACGAATGAAAAAAGCAGAACTTATCGTTGTTGAGGGAACGCTATATCCCATATTAACCCGATTAAAGAATGATGGCTTACTCAGTTATCAATGGATAGAATCTAAATCAGGACCTCCTCGGAAATATTACAAACTCACTCAGCCTGGAAAAGTATTTCTGGAGGAATTAACCAAATCATGGAATGAATTAGTAACCGCAGTAGCAACTGCTCAAAAACATAAATAAAAAAACACTACGATGAAAAAAACAGTTACAATCAATTTAGGCGGAATCGTTTTTCATATCGATGAAGATGCATATGAAATGTTGCGGTCTTATCTCGATAAATTAAACGTTCGTTTTAATCAGGACACTGCCAATGAGATCGTTACGGATATCGAAAACAGGATAGCTGAAATGTTCAGTGAAATCCGTGCATCGGATCATCAGGCGATATCTATAGAAAACGTGCAGGAGGTTATCCGCACCATGGGAAATCCGGATGATATAGCCGGAGAGTCCTCTCAACAGCCGAACGATAGTAATGACGAGTATCAGGTGCCTAGAAATAGTAATCGCCGATTTTATCGCAATCCCGATGATAAAATATTGGGAGGCGTGTGCTCCGGCATATCGGCTTATTTTAATCTCGATCCGGTTTGGTTTCGATTGCTGTTTGCCTTAGCTGTAATCTTTGCCGGTAGCGGTTTTATGATCTACATTATTTTATGGATTATCATACCGCAAGCCAATTCGCCATTGGAGAAAATGCAAATGCGCGGTGAGGAATTAAACATTTCCAATATAGAGCGCAACATTAAATCAGAGTGGAACGGTATCAAAGAACGTGCAGAATCGTTTGGCCAGGATCTTTCATCAGGAGCTCAATCAAAAAAGTTAAATCAGTCAGCCGGTAGATTTTTAGATTTTATCAGAGAGATCATCTTGGCGGCAATAAAATTCGCTGGTCTTTTTATTGGCGCTATTTTAATCCTAACTGCAACATTGGTTCTAATCGGACTAAGTATTGTATTATTTATGGCAATGGGCTGGTTGCCTTCGGGTGAATCGTGGTTAATCAATAATCAGTTTATTACACAAATCATTTCCGAAAGTCAGTTAACTATATTGAGTATTGGATTAATGTTAGTCGTGGCATTACCTATTATTGTCATACTGTTGAATGGCGTTAAACTGCTGTTCAAGATTAATTTAAACCTCAAGAAGACCGGAGCTGTACTTGCCGCATTTTGGGTGTTAGGTATTTTAGCCGTTATATATCAGAGTTTGCAAATTGCCAATGATTTTAAAGAGAAAGCCGTTATATCGGAAAAGAAGATGATTGCAATGGATTCAGTGCGGCATATTACCATCAAAGCAAATGGTTTGTCAAAGGACTATGTTGGTTATGATCAGGATGGCGAGCCGGAGAATCGTGATGTATTCATTTTCAAGAATAATGAGGGTGGGGTATTATGTAGTGATATGCATTTTGATATCGCTAAAAGTTCGAATGACTCTATTTATCTGATTATTACCTCAAGCGCTCAGGGCCGAACTATTCAGGAAGCCAGAACATTAGCCGACCGATGTACATACGGATATCAGGTATTGGATTCAGTCCTAATACTTGATGACTGTTTTAATCTTAACATCAATCAAAAATATCGTGGTCAGCAAGTTCGAATTATGCTTAAAGTCCCCGAAGGAACCAGTATGACATTTGATCGTTCCCTGCGCGCTATGGTTAACTATAATAATGATGCCCCCAATAACCTCGAGCCGGACATGTTATCCTATACATGGCAGATGAAAAATACCGGATTGGAATGTTTGAATTGTTTAGGAGGAGCCAGACAGGTACGCCCGGTTTTGGAAGAAGATTTATAACTACTTAAAACAAACAATTACTCTGTAAATCCCTAAAGCAATAATTGACCCGGCATTTTTAAAAATGGTATTAGCCAGTTTAGTGAGTTGCTGATACTGCCGGTATAATGTTCTTGAGGCGGTTACCTTGTTAAATAGCATAATGCCATCTTTATTGAGTCGCCCGTGAACCAGTTCAAGAAATTCTTCCTGTTCATATTCCTCCGGCACGTAAATATCAATTGACACATCAACAATAATTAAATCATAATAAGTATTGTCGTTTCGAATAAAGTCTAAAGCATCATCGTGAATCAGGCGTAGTCCTTCAAGTTCATCGGCATTAAAATAAGTTCGGGCAAAATGAATAATCCGTTCGTCTTTTTCAACACCGGTAATTGATAATTCCGGATTATGCAGGTAATGATATAATAGTTTAGCCGCTGTACCTCCGCCATAACCCAGGATTAATACACGTCGAATATCGTGATGATCAAGATGTATCTCGTTAAAGGCTTTACGGAAACCATCTTCGATACTGCCAAACGAATAGTTGGCCGTTGCCGAGTTTAAAACCAACTTTCCTCCGGAGTATGCAACTTCAATATAAGGATGTAGTAGGCTATGTTCCTGTTCTATAATTATAGGGAAGAGGAAGCTTCTGTAAAACTGCCATTTAGAAAATGATGGTGCCACGGATGCAAAATAATCAATTGACTTAATAAAAAAGGCCGCCCTCCCGGACAGCCTTTTTTGAATTTGATGATAGCTTGTTTGCGAATTACTCCTTCACCACTTTAAATACCTGTTGCGTGTTACCATTACCAACGTGTACTAAGTATACGCCTGCGGCGTAATCGCTGATATTTAAAAGACCATAGCGCGAAGATAAAATTAGCGTG
>BJGO01000140.1 GCA_014190535.1 Bacteroidota bacterium
TCCGTATCATTTTGGAAGTGCCGCATTTCAGGTTCGAAATGCCATACCTTTCTTTCCTGCTGGCACTATTCATTTTATCGATGTTTCATTTTCTTTGGATGCATCGAGCCCCTACCTGATTATGAAGCATTCTGATCAGTATGTAGTAGCGTGTGATAATGGCGTATTCTCACTGATACTTGAAGGCACACAGCCACAGGAGTTGTATCGCATTTATAGCATTGATCTCATTAAACATGCTTCATACCCGGCAATAGATATCTTTCCTGTTGTGCTTTCTGCCATCCTGCAAAATAAGATTAATACTGTAGCTGAACCATTTGACTCAATTCAGTTAGCTCAGACGCAACGGGCTATTATGTACGATAAAATGATACGTGCCGGAGTGCTGCACATAGATCATCATCAAAATATTATACTCAATATCAAACGTGCCGATTTTGAAAAGGTAGGTAAAGACAAACGTTTTGTAATCCGGGTGCGTCGCACTGTTGAGGTTGATACGATGTCGCAGACCTATGCTGAGGTAAGTTCAAGTAATGTTGTTGCATTTTTTAACTATAACGATTATCTGGAAATTGCCATGAATCAGGGTAATCTGGCGGCCTTGAATGATGTCAATATTGGTGATACCGTCCAAATTGATTTTCAATGATTGTACGTATAGTGAAGATGACATTTAAGACTGAATGTACCGAAGAGTTCATACTGCTCTACGAGCGCGTATCTCCTCATATAAAGGCATTTGATGGTTGTCGTTCGGTTTCCTTGTTAAGGGATGTGAGCGATGGTCGGGTTATGATGACCTACAGTCTATGGGATGATGAAGACTCGCTCAATCGGTACCGACATTCTGATTTTTTCAAACAAACCTGGACAACTACAAAACAACTATTTGCTCAAAAAGCCGAAGCGGTAAGCCTCAGTGAAATTAAATCCTAATATCTGTTCATGGAAACATTTCGATATCATAGCGTTACGATCAGCATCACTGAAGATGCCGAACCATTCACATCCTGGCTTACTGCCGGAAACTTTAGTCGATATGTTTTAATCACGGATTCCAACTGCTATAAACTCGTGTGGCCTTTGTTGAAGAAACAAATACGGGAATTGAAAAAAGCTGAACTCATTATCATTAAGCCGGGTGAGAAACATAAGCATCTGGATACGGCACAACATATTATTAAAAAACTTACGAAACTTACTATTGACAAACATGCGCTGGTGATTAATTTAGGGGGTGGTGTTGTGTCGGATCTCGGCGGGTTTGTAGCTTCTATATATAAGCGTGGTATACACTATGTTAACATTCCTACATCATTCTTGGCTATGGTCGACGCCGCTATTGGTTCTAAAACGGCAGTTGACTTTAATACCTATAAAAATTGTATCGGCACGATTTACCATCCTAAATATGTATGGATAAATACGGCCTTACTCAAGACACTTCCCTTTGATGAAATCATGAATGGTCTTGCAGAATCGTTCAAGCATGGGTTGATCGATTCACAAACACATCTGGATATTGTTACCGAGCAATTCGAGCGGCTGAATCTGAATCTTATCATACAACAGTCGGTAGCATTTAAGTGTGAAACTGTTGAACAGGATCTTTACGATGTGGATAGACGCCATATCTTAAATCTTGGACATACTACAGGGCACGCTATTGAGGCTTTATTATTAAAACGTAAGTATCCGGTAATGCACGGTATGTGTGTGTTTTATGGCTTAATCACAGCCCTGCTCATTTCTGAGAAACGCTACGATTTTCCAAAAGAAAAAAGTAACAAGATCATACAACAGATCAAGCGCTATTGTCCGATTTTACCTTTGAAGAAAAGTGATATCAAAACGATAATTCGATACATGTACAATGATAAGAAAAACAGTGACGGAGAAATCCGAATGGTTCTTTTGGAAGATATTGGCGCTCCGTTATGGAACATACCGGTAAAAGCCTCTGTCATTGAAGACGCCCTGACAGCTACCATAGAAATTATGAGTGCCTGATGATTCAGCTTACGCAAAAAAAAACAAATAAGGATAATGTACTTATCACATTACCTGCATCCAAGAGTATTAGTAATCGTTATTTAATACTTAAAGCCTTATCCCAAAAAAAATATCCAATCCATAATCTGAGCCGCGCTCATGATACTCAGTTACTCAGGCAGTTATTACATAAAAAACATAGAATATATAATGTAAAAGATGCAGGAACTGCTTTTCGATTTCTAATGCCCTTACTCAGTAATACCGAGGGCACCAGTAAAATCACCGGCACAAAACGATTGATGAATCGCCCGATCAAGCCTCTGATTAAGGCACTGAATCGATTAGGTGTATCGATAATAGAAGAGTCTGATCATATCATCATCAAAGGACATAAAATAAACAAGTCAATTACATCTATTAATCAATCCGAAAGTTCACAGTTTGCCAGTGCTTTAATGTTATCAGGGGCCTCATTCAAAAACGGATTGCATCTGCGTCTTACCGGCAAATCGGTTTCAGGTGCTTATCTTGCTTTAACCACAGAGGCATTAACACGGGCAGGAATCTCATTTAAGCTCGACGAACATTGTTTTGTTGTTAGTCATCAGCTCATTCAATTGCCGGAGTGTCGTGTTGAAAATGACTGGAGCAGCGCGGCTTATTTTTATCAGGTTATGGCTTTATCTGCCTGTAAAACGCTTACACTTTACGATCTGAATCCAAAATCAAAACAGGCCGATGCCATAATGATTTCATTATTCAAGCAACTTGGAGTAAGCACAACAAGTAAGGGTAAGAATTTAATTCTAGGTCGAAAAGCTATAAAGTTGTCAGCACCACTTGAGTTTAATTGCATGAACTATCCGGATTTGGTTCCATCACTTGTTGTAACCTGTGCCGCATTGGGTATAGATGCAACTTTCCGCCAGATTGGTCATTTACGATTTAAAGAAAGTGACCGCATTCTTGCCCTACAGGAAAATCTCGCCGCCTGTGGTGTTCGTTTCAGGATATATAAACATACTATTCAGATAAAATCAAATGGCATTCGTGATCAGTTCATCGGCGTTAAAACCTATAATGACCACCGAATAGCCATGGCGTTTGCCCCACTATGCTTTTTAAATAACAACGTGCTTATCGATCAGGAAACATGCGTACAAAAATCGTTTCCCGATTTCTGGAAGCAGCTTAAAAAAACAGGAGTACAACTTCATGAATGCTGATCAATTAACCCAACTTGATAAAGAATATGTATGGCATCCTTATTCGCCGTTAAGACAATTTCAGAAAATATTACCGGTAGTTCAGGCAAAAGGAGCAATAATCTACACATCAGAACATCGAGAAATCATAGACGCTATATCCAGTTGGTGGACTAATCTTCACGGTCATGCACATCCATATATAGCCACTAAATTATATGAACAGGCGCTGAAGCTCGAGCACGTCATATTTGCAGGATTTACACATGAACCAGCTGTTGAATTGGCTACGCGTATCATCACGCTTTCCGGTTTAAATCATCGTAAGGTATTTTATTCAGATAATGGTTCTACGGCAATTGAAGTTGCCATTAAAATGGCTATACAATACTGGCATAACCAAGGAACTCCTAAAAAAACAATACTAGCTCTCGAAGATGGATATCATGGGGACACTTTTGGGGCAATGTCTGTGAGTGCCCGAGGACTTTTTACCAATCCGTTTAATGATTTACTATTTGATGTAAAGTACTTACCGCTTCCGGATGGCACTAATCGTAGTATTCAGGCATTTCATAAAATATGTGAATCGATCACTGATCCGGCCGCATTTATTTATGAACCGCTTATTCAGGGCACAGCGGGCATGGTAATGTATGATGCTACTGAAATGAATCAGTTGCTTAATCATATTAAACAAAAAGAAATTATACTTATTGCCGACGAGGTGTTCACCGGATTTTATCGAACAGGCACCTTTTTGGCATCGAATCAATTGACTACTACTCCGGATATCATTTGTTTATCGAAAGGCTTAACAGCCGGTTTTATGCCGTTAGGGCTTACTACCTGTAATGATCGCATTGCAGGAGCATTTGAGCAGGAAGATCGGTCCAAGTCTTTTTTTCACGGACACTCATATACAGGTAATCCCTTGTCTTGTGCGGTGGCCAATGCCTCGCTTGATTTATTGGAACGTAAGGAAACTCTGGATTTGATTCATCAATTGCAATTAAGCCATCAGACTTTTACGGAGTCGTTGCAATCATTCAGCAGAGCACACAAGCCTCGTTATTGCGGAACCGTTGCGGCAGTTGACTTTAGACCGGATCACGAAAAACACGATTACATCAGTAACTGGCGTGATATACTCTATGAGTTTTTCATCACCCGTGGGGTATTACTCAGGCCTCTGGGAACCACCATATATACAGTACCTCCGTATGGTATTGAGCACCATCAGATGAACAGAATTTATGAGGTAATCTATGAATGGTTCGAATATAACCAGTCAAGGCTTTGACGTATTTACTTGCACATGATTGAGAGCAATACGTATTTCACCAAACGAAACATCTTCGGATAACTTTTTTTTGAGTTCACCAAGTGATGTTATGTTACTCGCACGAATCACCTGGATGATTCGGTTAAGTTTTTGGGCACCGATAATATCTTCAGCAAGTAACTGATGATTTGATACACCGAAAGCCAGATGGCCTTCAATGGTATTAACGGTTAACGATCGTTCACTGGCAATGTCCTCGATACTTTTTCCACTCTTAAACAGATTAATAGAAATTTCATGAGTCGATATGTTATTCTTTTTTCGTTTTATTGGTTTTGTATCTTGTTCATTGATAGGGGAGGGTTCAATATGATTTAGCAGACAATAGTCCCGAATAACCTGTAAAAACTGTACACCGAATTGTCTGATTCGAGCCCTACCAAATCCTTTGATTCCAAGTAGCTGTTCTTCTGATTGAGGCAGTTGTGCACAAAGTAATTCTATCGTTTGAAGCGTGGCTAACCGATATGCCGGAAGGTCGTGCTCGATGCAGAGTTCATCTCTAAGTTGAAGCAATTGTTGTTTTAGTGTATGGATCTCTCCGCTTCCTCCCGATGGTGCTGCCTGATCAACTTTAAGCAGGCGTGGAGTGAGGTAGGTTTTGAGTAATAAAAAATAGGCAGTAGCGTTAAATCCCGCTTTAAGCGCGTGCCATATAGAAACTTTCTTATGCCAAAATTGAAATAGCTCCTGCTCGATTGCACTCAATTTGGCTTTCACCTGTTTGTTGTCGGTTTGCAGATTACCGGCGGATAACCACCGGAGTATATCCTCGGCCTGCGATGAAAAGTAGATAGAGGCTTTCGCTGTTCGTGCTATGAGTTCCTCATTATGATCAGGCTGTAAATTGTTTTGGTGTATGCGCTTTAATTCATCCTGAAACCGAAGTGATACATCAATTAAAGTTTTATTTCGTTCGCGGTACATAAACAGCAGATCCTGATAGTTCTGATTGATGCTTTTTTTATGTTCCATCACCGCATACATCCATGCATTTCCGATTTTTTCAGACGCGTGTAAATCGAAAATATGCAACACGCATTCAAACTGATACATAATTTTCTCATAAGCCAGATGTTCGGCATTGTATTGATTGGAAACGGACTGGGAATAAAATAACCGTATCCGTTCGTCTGTTTTGAAGTGGTTCTTCGGAATGCGACTTTTCAGAGTTATACCTTTTAAATCCCGGCATCGACTTAATGCGACATAAACCTGTCCCGGACTAAAGGCACGCCCGGCGTCAATAACCACGTGATCAAATGTTAAACCCTGACTTTTATGAATGGTAATGGCCCAGGCAAGCCGGAGCGGAAACTGCTTGAAGCGTCCAATCACTTCCTCATCTATACGATTCTCTTTGGCATTGTGCTCGTAACGGATATTTTCCCAAACATGTTTAGTAACAGTAATTTCTGTACCATTGTCATCCTCCACTATAATCAGGTCATCTTGTAACGCTTTCACCAAGCCGATTTTACCATTAAAAAATCGCCTGACTTTTTCTACATCATTTTTTACGAACATAACCTGAGCGCCTACTTTGATATGGAGTTCCTTTTCGGCCGATGCGTTGCGCTCATCAAATTGGCCCTCTCTCTCGGCATGATAAATGTGTTCCTCTTTCTTAATCGAAGCCAGCCTTTCGGAATTGATGTCATCTGCGGTCTGATTATGTGTAGTTAGTATGATCGTTCCATCATTTTTGCGTGGTTCATAATATTCATCCAGGCATTGATGTAGATCTTCATACTGATCATCGGTAAGTTCATTATTTCTTACACCGTTAAGGATAGATATAAAATGCTCATCTTGTTGTCGGTAAATTTTATTCAGTTCGATATGAATGGTATTCATGGATGGATAGACACCGCTATCAAAAAAAAAGGCACTGTTATAGTAGTGTTTCATCTCCTGCCATTCGTCATCCTTTATGACCGGTGCCAACTGATACATGTCGCCTATCATTAATACCTGAACACCACCAAAAGGCTGGTGATACTCCTGTCTAACGTGTTGCAGGATACCATCCATCATATCCATAACATCACAACGTACCATACTGATTTCATCAATGATAAGTAACTCCATGCTCTTGAGTACGGCAATTCGTTCCTTGTTAAGG
>BJGO01000141.1 GCA_014190535.1 Bacteroidota bacterium
AAAAAATATATTGGAGTAGTTAAACGCTTCCCAATCGTAGCCGGTAATCGCCGTTTTATAAATCATCAGTTCCCGGGGCTATGTTTTAGTCTCGTATCTACTTAATATGACGCTTAACCGGGGCATGCATACTGCTTAGGTTTCCCGGGTATGAGTTCTTATTGGTTACACACAGCCAACTACAATGCCCTAACTTTGCATCGTTTCGTGATTATGGCCCAATCCTTACTCAGGTCCGTATTAGATTGTAAATGCCCTCAATGCCGCGAGGGTAATATGTTTATCCATAAAACCTATGGTAAAGGCTTTATGAAAATGCCCGTTTACTGTACGGTTTGCCAGCTCAAATTCGAGAAGGAAACCGGTTTTTGGTGGGGCACCGGTTATGTCAGCTATGCCTTAACCGTTGCAGTGAGCATGGCCACTTTTGTGGCGTGGTATATTTTGATTGGCATGTCTGTACAAGATAACCGGCCCTTCTACTGGCTGGCTTTTAATTCCTTGTTACTGTTGGTGTTGTTACCCTATCTGATGCGCTTGTCGCGTACCCTGTGGCTTACCTTTTTTGTTTCCTACAAGCCCCTTGGCTAAGTAGTACCCATCCATTGCCTAAGCATCATAAACACAATCAACGCGCGTTATTCATCCATAATCAATTAATTTTGTTTTTATGATTACCCCGTATGCTGACATCAATACGATCATGCCACAATCGGCTATCCGGCATACCTTGTGCACGGTTACACGGCCCCGGATCAATAGGGTGGTGCTCCTCCTCAGCATCCTTATTTTTGCCGTTCAAACAGCCCGCTCCGGTACCATCATTATCCCTATGGATACCAAACAAACCGACCATCTGAAAGCATATGGTGTGGCCTATTGGGTGCTAACGCGTGGTGTTAGTGTAGATTGGTTGCTTAATTATCGTGGCGGCAGTTTTGCCTTTATCTACGACAAGTCGTTTGAGAGCGAATGTGAAATACGCGGTGTGAAATACGAAATACTTCCCGATGTGCAGTATCAGGCTATACTAAAAGAGATTGCCAACCCTGAGGTAAATATGGATATCGTAAAGTTGGAGAAGGCGCCCAAGGTGGCCGTATATTCTCCCAAAAGCAAACTCCCCTGGGATGATGCAGTTACCCTGGTGCTCACCTATGCCGAGATTCCATACGATGTGGTTTACGACGATGAGGTGCTGAGTGAAAAGTTACCGCTCTACGACTGGCTTCATCTGCATCACGAAGATTTTACCGGCCAATACGGACGTTTCTATGCCGCGTTTGCGCAAACCGAATGGTATCAGAATGATGTAAAATATCAGGAAAGCACTGCGGCAAAGTGGGGCTTTAAGAAAGTATCTGAACTGAAACTGGCCGTTGCCAAAAAGATAGAGGCTTTTGTTACCGGCGGCGGATTTATGTTTGCCATGTGTTCTGCAACCGATTCGTATGATATATCGCTGGCCGCCGAGGGGGTCGATATCTGCGCTCATCAGTTTGATTACGACGATGCCGACCCGAACGCACAGCAACGTATCGACTTTACGAAGTGCTTTGCCTTTGAAAAGTTTTTGCTGGACATGAACCCGATGAACTACGAGTTCTCAAATATCGATGCCACTAATACCCGCAACCGATATGTCAGTTTTAAGGACGACTACTTTTCTCTGTTTGAATTTTCAGCCAAGTGGGACCCTGTTCCAAGTATGCTCTGTCAGAATCATACTACCACCATCAAGGGATTTATGGGGCAAACTACCGCCTTTAAAAAAGAAGTGATCAAAAGCAGTGTAACCATTATGGGCGACTGCAAACCGGCCAATGAGGCGCGCTACATTCACGGAACACATGGCTTCGGCACCTGGACCTTCTTTGGCGGCCACGATCCGGAGGACTACGAACATCGGGTAGGCGACCCCCCAACAGATTTATCCCTGCATCCGAACTCACCCGGCTACAGGCTGATATTGAACAATGTGCTCTTTCCTGCGGCTAAAAAGAAAAAACAAAAGACTTGATGCGCCTTGTTGTTTTATTCTGCTATCTGCTTCCTGTTCTGAGTTATGCTCAAGCCGGTCGTTGTACCAATACCTTCATCGAAAAAAAGTGTGAGGATGCGGCGCGCATATATCTCGATGAGGATTACGAGCCGGAATCAACCGTGTATTTCCGTGCCGATGAATCCCCGGGAACGCAATTCAAAAAAGAAATGGATTCCGACTTTGAATATATCATCCTACTCATAACACCCAAAGGAACGACCTCGGGCGCTATATCGATTTTCGACAATCGTCAATCCAATAAAGCCACCGAAAAGAAATCCCTGTATCTCGATTCGGATTATGTAACGCTGGAATTTACGCCGCACTATGATGGCGTGTACAATTTGATCGGTTCCATACGCACTAAAGGAGGTGCCGACAATTGTTCTGCATTGGTTGTACTTAAACGGGAACCGGATCCCGAACCCAGCCGACGTAAATAATGAATACGGCAGAAGCAAGCCAGCGGCACCGTGCCCGCCTTTTTGTCAGCTTTTTTACGCCGGCGCTCCTGGTATGTATTATGATTTTTGTGCATCTGTTTCAGCAGATCAGCGGGGAGCATTTGTTTTATTACGGCATCGAACCGCGCACACTCGAAGGCTTGCGCGGTATGCTGTTTAGTCCTTTCATCCATGCCGACTGGGACCATTTATTATCCAATGCCGTACCGATGATCCTGCTCGGCAGTGCCGCCATCTATTTCTACCGCAATGTGGCCTACTATGTATTTTTTTTGATTTGGCTGTTTGATGCGCTGGGCGTATGGTGCTTTGGGAGATACAGTTACCACATCGGGGCGAGTGGTCTGATTTACGGTTTGGCTTCATTTCTATTTATCAGTGGTCTGTTACGAAGTAATAAGGCATTGCTCGCGTTATCCTTAACGGTGGCTCTGCTCTATGGCGGTTTGGTATGGGGCATATTGCCAATACTAAAGCATATTTCCTGGGAGGCTCATCTATTCGGACTGGTGAGTGGTATGGTATTAGCCGTTGTCTTTATGCGCAAGGGACCGGCCAATGATCCACTGCCCGGCTGGTACTATGAGCAGGACGAGGACGAAAGTGAAACGACAGCGCACACAACAACAGATTTACCGGGCATTGAATCGGATCAAACTCCTGATGATCAAAAGCCCGAAGAGCAGGGGCCCCGCATCATCTATCACTTTAAGGATAAACAGGATTAGAAGGCACTCAGCTCACGTAGCAATCGGCTCACGGGTAAACCCATAACATTAAAATAACAACCCTGTATGTCGCGTATACTGGTAACCCCAATCCAGTCCTGTATGCCGTAACTGCCGGCTTTATCATACGGATGAAAGTGCTCAATGTAGAACATGGCCTGTGCCTCACTGATTTCATAAAACGTAACATCGGTACTTTCAGAAAATACGTGTTTATGGGCACTGCTTTTTAAGCATACACCGGTAATTACGGTATGCGTTTGTCCGGAGAGGGTTAAGAGCATATGCAAGGCCTCATCCCGATTGGCCGGCTTATTGAAAATCTGATTGCCCAGTAGTACTACCGTATCGGCAGTAATCAGCAAATCGCCCGGTGCAGTAATCGGAATGGCATCGGCTTTTTTTTCGGCCAGATACTTTGGCACCAGTTCGGAGTTGAGCTCAGCAGGGAAGGATTCATCCACATCAATCTGTATGCGTTCAAAACTGATGCCGGCCGTTTGCAATAGTTCACTGCGTCGTGGTGATTTGGAACCCAGCAGAAACCGGTAGGGCGTGCTCGTGTACTGTATCATCAGATGCTCATTAAGTAGTAGAAATAAAAAATAGTGAGCGTACCCATCAGCATCACCAGCTTCAGCAACATGCTCACCTGCTTATAATGTTTTTTTGAGTCGGCTGTGTAGAGCTTCCAGAGGGCAATAACCAGGGGCAGTTGTAGGGTTTGCATCAGATAAATTACGGTGAGGTAATCGCCGTGTATAAACGGTGTTTGTTGTACCTGTATAATCAGCAGAAATACAAGGAGCGCAATTGCAAGTATAATATGTTTGGCGGTTTGTGTACCCCAGATAATCGGTATGGTGCGGCATCCGTGCTGTTCGTCGCCTTCAACATCTTCCATGTCTTTCACAATTTCGCGCATCATATTGAGTAAAAAGGCAAAAAGGAAATAATAGAACGTGCGGATAAAGATGGCATATGCGGCATTAAACTGATCGGTGCTTTGCGGTTTAAAGAGTGCCGTTTCATAGAGCACCGTCATGATTATTACAAATCCGGTGAGGAAAGAAATTAAAATATTGCCGGTAAAGGGCTGTTTCTTATAGCCCGTTGAATAAAACCATAAAAAAGCAATAGTGATTGGTTGTATCATCATCAGCTTCAGGTTGCCGCTGTGCCAGGCCAGATATATGCCCATGACGATGGCCGTACCGGAAAAAATCTGATGCAGGAGTATGGCATTGCGGCGATGTACACTCTTGCCAATAAACAACCTGTCGGGTTTATTGATGGTGTCAATTTTTACATCGAAGTAGTCATTAATCACGTAACCGCCTGCGGCAATAAGAACCGTGCTGAGTATCAGAAGTATGGTATCCATCGAGTCGAGTGAAGAGACTTGCCCATTATTTTCCAGGATGGGTTCAACCAGATAAAAATGAAAGGCAAGTTGCGTGAAGGCAATAAACAGCAAATTGCCAAAGCGTAATAATTTCAGATAAGAAATAAGGTGTTGCATTATGGTTGGCTATATTACCAAACCCCTTTTAATTTCAAGACTTTTTCAATGACATCGCGCACGCATCCTTCTCCGCCTTTGAACGGTGAGATGTAATCGGCGGTTTCGATAATATCCTGAACCGCATCGGCCGGGCAGGCACTCAGACCAACACTTCGCATAGCATGCCAATCTGGGACATCATCACCCATATACAGGATATGCTCCGGTAACACTTGATGAGCAACAGTCCATTCGGTGAGGGTTTGTAATTTATCCGTAACGCCCATATAAATGTAGCGCACACCGAGTCGTTCAAGCCTGCGGCGAACGCCCTCGCAGGAGGAGCCACTGATGAGCACAACCTCGTGCTGATGCTTTAATGCCTGCACGAGTGCATACCCGTCTTTGATATTCATAGAACGTAATTCATCACCTTCTTTGGTGATGTGAAGGCGTCCGTTAGTGAGTACGCCATCCATATCAAATACAAATACTCGAATGGTGCTGAAGAGGTCGAGCACCTGAATGCGGTTGGTCATGGCTTATGTTTGTTGATGATGGAATGGGTAATCTGCCGGTAAACCTCCTCATATTGTTTATGGTACTCGTGCAGGTATTGTAAATGCCGGTTAATCGTTTTAAGATCGTTTCGTATGGCGGGACCGGTTTGCACATCGGCCGGTGACCGATGCATGGCCTGAGCTGTGGTTCGCTCAATCAGGGGACTCAGCACGCTGAATGGTATGCCGTTATGCTCACAGATCTCTGAGGCGATGACGTACATATGGTTGGAAAAGTTGTTGGCAAATACTGCCGCAACGTGCAGGGCTCTGCGCACGTCGTCTTTAACTTCATATACGTACTTACTCATAGAGGATGCCATTTCGCGTATCGTAGTCAGGTCATCTGTACGCTCGGCCGAAATAAAAAATGGCACCTCTTCAAAAGACATCTCTGTATTGCGGTTAAATGTTTGCAGAGGGTACAGCACACCAAAGGTGTTATCGGTAAATGCCGGTACGGTATCCATACTGGCAGAGGTATGCAGAATCAGTTTGCCCGATACATTGAGTTGTAATACCGCATCGGCAAGTTTATCGTCCTGAACGCAAAACACATATACATCGGCCTCGGGATCCAGATCACGGACATGATGCACCAGCGTGCTCTGACAAAGTGAAGCGGTCTCTAAAGCACGTTCATCGCGACTGCACAACTGATGAATGCGGTATCCGGCACGAAACAACTGCAGGGCAACGTGATGACCTACGTGGCCTATCCCGATGATGCTGATGTTAAGTGGTCTGATCGGCAAGCGTAGTTTTCTTTTTTTGTTTCATCATAATGCGGACCATACTCACAACGAACCCTGCAATCATAATTACAAAACCGAGCCACAGCAAATTGATCTGAGGGAAGACAATGGCTTTCATAACAATATAATCCGGAATCGCCTCCGATTCAGCGATACGAATGGTAAACGTTTCGTCTTCGGGATTGATATTGATGAAACTGAATTTCAATCCCAGTTCGGGGAGCGACTTCATTTCAGCCACGATACGGCTGTTGCGTATGATAAACAAGGGCTCCACGGTTGAGGCCGGGCCATCCAGTTTATTGAGCTGTAACACCGCACGAACGGCAATGTCTCCGGGTTGTACCAACGCATCGTCGGCTTCGGATAGTTTATCAACTCGTAATAATTTAACATAATGCGAGGAGGTGAAAACACTGTCGCCCAGGTGCATCACGTGGTCGTTGTAACGGCCCTCATCCTGATCTTGCTTAGTGCGTTCGGGAACAGATGTAACGTGCGTGTAGATATCGCGGTCCCAGTAATGCCGCGTATCGGGGTTCGAAATCAAACCCATCTTTGGGTTGATCTGTGCATTCGGATGCAGATAAAACGCTTCCTTGATT
>BJGO01000142.1 GCA_014190535.1 Bacteroidota bacterium
TATTGCTGTAATCCTGTTCCTTTCTTTTTCAGCATTTGATATTGTTGATTTCGAATACACCTCTAATTGGGAGAATACGTCCTGGATGGATTCAGACGGGAAACTTCAGAAGGCGCCTAAGGGCAAAATCAAGTTTTATTCTTTTGGTAGTATACGGTTCTATCCTGAAAAAGGAGAAGAATTTGCTCTATACCCCAAGAACTATAAATGGCTGAAACTTAATGAAGGTTCAAATACTCAAGTATTGGTGCCTCTTCGTAATAGCCCTACAGGAAATATCATTGAGCCCTATCAGATATAGCCTGGAACGATAAGTACATCTTGGCAGGCTATATGTCGCGAAATGTTGTCATGCAACACATTATCGATAAAGACTATAAAAAACTGGAAAGCATGCAGGGCTTTAATCAAAAGACGATTGACAAAAAGGTACAGCCCTACATCAGTGGCTGTGACATTATGTCGTCTATTAAGAAATCCGGGGGCATCTTGAATGCAAGCCCTGATTCGTCTTGCGATGGCAAAGAATCTATGAGTGATTTGTTGGTAAGGTTTGAATAGATGAACTACTAAGAGAAATAAAATCGTGGTGATGTCAGCATCTAACAACTGCAACACATCTACTTACCATTTCTATACAAACTTCGCATCTTCGAGTTCAATTTTAGTGTAGTACCGGTCTTTAATTATCTTGCTGTTATCTGTGCTATAATGCCATGGATCAAAATCGGTTACCGGAGCAACAAAACGATAGTCCGTAGCAATGATGTCTAGTTCTATTCCGGCAATTTTTGGGTGCAATTCCTTTTCGTTGTACCCATGGAAAAAGACACGCGACTTTTTAAACTTACTATGGTAGTTCCCTTCTTTCGTTTTTAGCGTAAGGCTTTTGTTTTTGGGATTAAACAGTATTTCGCGTCGATAGTACATTCCGTCTTCATAATCAAACCCAGCGCCGTCATCTTCGTAGTAAACAAACGACTCATTTCGAATGCCTTTGTATATATGAATTTCAAGCGTGTCGCCCGGATCGCCATTTGCCTGTGATACAGCGCGCTGTATGGGCACAATAGCTCCCTGCTTAACAAAAATGGGAATCTTATCCTTACCAGTTTCAATCAAAATTTCTTTGCCACCCTCATAATATTTATCTGTAAAAAAGTCGTACCACCCCCCCTCAGGTAAATATATTTTTGAAATCATTTGTGTGCTGGGAACAGGAGCAATTAAGATAGAGGGGCCAAACAGATATTCGTTTTGATAATTGTTGTTATAGATGTTTGTATCATTCATATAATCAATTACCAAACTGCGTTGTATAGGCATGCCGGTTTGTGAGGCCTCGTAAAAGATAGAATAGATATAAGGTAACATTCTATATCGTAGTTTGATATAGTTTCTGGAGATCTCTTCAACCTCTTCGCCAAAGGCCCAGGGTTCGGCATCCCGGCTATTGATCATACTATGACAACGGAAGAAGGGAGAAAAGGCGCCAATGGCTATCCATCGTGCAAAGAGCTCATTACTTGGTTCGCCGGCAAAGCCCCCGACATCATAACCCGCAAATGCAACACCGGCAAGCCCCATGCTACTGATCAAACGGATGCCGCACATCATGTGTTCATCAGAGGCTGTATTGTCGCCGGTCCAAACGGCGGCATATCGCTGTACGCCACTATATCCACTTCTGGTCAGCACAAAAGGTCTTTTTCCTTCCAATAGCTCTTTAGTTCCTTCGTAGGTACTTCTCGCCATTTGCATGCCATATACGTTGTGCCCCTTTCGATGACTTGCTCCTATTCCTTCGTAATTAAACTCAACCACATCCGGAACACGCTTGCCCCAGGTGGCGGGCTCGTTCATATCGTTCCAATAGCCTTCAATGCCATTGTCGATATGAATCTTGTATTTCTGCCCCCACCATTTTCTGGCTTCCGGATTTGTAAAGTCAGGAAAGTGACAGGTTCCGGGCCAAACTTTGCCACTATATAATTCACCGTCAGGATACTTTAGAAATAAGTCTTTTTTTATTCCTTCTTCATAATAGGGATAACCTTCTTCTACCTTAACTCCGGGATCAACAATCAGGATTACGTGAAAGCCAAGCCTGTGTAACTCATCCACCATATCGTTGGGATTGGGAAAGCGCTCCGGGTGCCACGTAAATACCTTGTACTCATCCATATAGTGAATATCCAGATAGATGACGTCGGCGGGAATATCTTTTTCTCGAAAGGTTCTGGCAACGTTAATTACTTCTTTATCCGGATAATAGCTGTAGCGACATTGCTGGAAGCCAAGCGACCAAAGCGGAGGGAGTTGAACGCGGCCGGTAAGGGCGGTGTAATGTTTTAAGATGCCGGCTATGTTGTCGTCGTAAAAAAAGTAATAATCCATTTCGCCGTCAGATGCTGTAAATGTGGTGAAGCGATCATTACTTGCCCCGAAGTCCATTATGGATTTATAGGTGTTATCATAAAACACCCCATAGCAAAGAGCTCTATGAATGCCGATATAGAAAGGGGTGCTGAGATATAGCGGGTCTCCATTGGTTGGATAGCCAAAATAATCCGTATTCCAATGGGTGTAGGACGAACCTCTTCGATTCAGGTTTCCGGTTTTTTCGCCCAAACCAACAAAAATCTCATTAGGCTGAATACTCTTATATGAAGCAACCTCGTTTCCAAACCAACCGGTTCCGAAAGAGGGGTGTTCCTGATGGATGATCTGACCCTGTAGGGTTAGAAATTGAATACGCAAAGGGAATTTGCTTATCAGGACCTTAATTTTTTCTGTTTGAATGACGTATTGTTCGTTCGATTCAAAAAACTGATGTTCTGTTTTTGAAGGAGGCGTTGTTATGGCGTATGAGAAGTCTTCAAACGATTTATTATTTCTTATGGCATTAACACGTATCGTATGTGCATTAAAAAGCTCAACTTTTACGGTTGCATTTTCGCAATGAAAAAGATAGCCGGTTGCTATTGTATTAAAAGACTGTACAACGCCAATTGTTTCCAAACCCGGATCCTGTCGTTTCAAATTCTTATTCAAGAGTTAACGTTATTAATGAGATGATTATAATTGAGAAATGCTGTAAGCAAAAGCAGGAAGCGTATTTTGTTTATGGAGAGTGGTTCCCAGCAGTGCTTTAGGGTTATTAATGTCATCCGGCAAAACGAATGTGGATGGCTTATTACGTACATTGACCACTATCAACATTTTTTGACCATTTCCTTCGCTGACAAAGGCATACACATCTTTGTTTTTGATGTCAATTCTAGAAATGGCGTTTTTGTATAAAGCACCATTCGACTTTAAGGACAACACATCGGTATAAAATTGATTTAGATCAGAATTCTGATTATAGTCAATGGTGTATTTCTCAAACAGATTTATTTTTTGATCGTAGCCTACTTCCTGCCCATTATATACAAAAGGAACACCCGGCAAACAGGCGGAAATAACGAAGGCGGCTTTGGTGCCATCAAGGCTGATGAACTTGTTCTGAGGGATATCATCCCAGGAGTTTTCGTCGTGATTTGTGATAAATCGAATGTGCTTGTACGTTTCTGGGTATTGTATTTTTTCCTTGGCTAATACGGAATCTAATTTGGACAATGGTGATTTATTATTGAATACGTCTTTGAGCGCGTGGTAAAATTCCCAGCCATAAGTTATTTGAAACCCGGACTCGTATAAATCAGGCTTAGCGCCCTCGGCGAGCATAATAACAGGTTTAACTTTATTTAAGCTATCAATTGCCTCCGCCCAAAACGCAACAGGAACCATTTCGGCCACATCGCAACGGTATCCATCAATATCAAACTCTTTAACCCAGTACATCATTGACTTAATCATTTCCTTGCGCATCTCCGCATTTTCATAGTCAAGATCGGCAACGTCGGTCCAATCAGCAACCGGGGGGATGATTTGCCCTGTACTGTCTTTTGTAAACCAATCCGGATGAGTGGTTACCCATTTATGATCCCACGAGGTGTGATTTGCTACGTGGTCAATAATGATGTTCATATTGAGTGCATGACAACGATCAACCAGCGCCTTAAAATCCTCGCGCGATCCATAATCGGGATGTACATCTGTGTAGTCTTTTATGGCATAGGGTGAGCCATAAGTGCCTTTTCTTTTTTCGACACCTGTTGGTTGTATTGGCATTAACCAAAGGGTGTTAACCCCCATTGCCTTTAGTCGGGTTAGATCAGCGGTGATCGCCTTAAAGTTTCCTTCGCGGGAGAAATTTCGAACAAACACCTGATACATGACCATTTGATCAAGTGATGATGGCTTGTAATGCGTTTGAGTCATTTTCTTTTCAGATTTTGTATTTGGAGCATTGCAAGAAAAAATCAATACCGCTGAAGAGATTGCTATGAAAAAAAAACGGTTCATTCGAATAGTTTAAAATGGTGCGTGAAATTAAACAATAGAAAGACTTGCAATATAAATAGCACTAATTTATATACAATTGACAGGTAAGCGGCCGGCGCCCGTGTGGATAATGTGTGAATAAAAACAGTGGCGTATTTAAAATTAAATAAAAATATTTGTCGAAGAAATAAATCATTTCATCGAAGAAATAAATTAAAACAGCGACAAAAAACACAATTAAAAATGAACAACAAAAAAACTTTACTGTCTGCCTTTTTCGTTATACTGTCATTTTATGTCGCCGGACAATCTAATGCGTTTCATCAGCATAGTTTACCAAAAATGCTTGAGTCTTATCCCGACTCAATCAATATTTCAATGGCCGAGTTTGAAGAACTGTTTCGGGCCGAGTCTCGCAATCCGATTACGCTAACGTCGGGTAATTCAAAATCAATAGAATTATCATATATCAACAAAACGACATGGGAGGATAACAGCGTTACTGTTGCATATCGTGTCGTTAATCTTCCGGACGGAACAATTTTAAATATCAATAAAGTAATCTATAAAGGCGCCTGGGAATACAGGGCACATATTGTAAATCATAAATACGCCGACGCATACAAACTCATTACCAATAACACGCAACGGTTCGTGTTTAGAAAAATTGATACAGAACAAGTTGTTGCAGAATAATAATACAGTCATACATAAAACAATAAGAGAATAATGAAAAACAGTTTAGCCCTAACAACACTCCTGCTTTTCGCCCTTAATGGTCTGGCACAGATACCGGTATTAAATAGTTTGCCGGGCAGTCAAAATGTGGTTTACCTGGATTTTGACGGCGAGGTGGTTAATAATACGAATTGGAGCGCAACAACGATAAATGCTACTTCATCAGGTTTAACGAGCGCTCAAATTATTGAGGTGTTTAGGCGGGTTTCTGAGAAATATCGACCATTCGACGTAAATATTACAACGAGCCTTTCTGTATATAATGCCGCCGCTATAAATAAGAGAATACAAGTAGTTGTAACAACTACATCGTCATGGTATGGATCGGCAGGCGGGGTGGCCTTTGTTGGTAGTTTTGGCTGGCCAGCGTATTCTCCGGCATTTGTTTTTCCAAATCAACTCACATACAATGCTGACTATGTTGCTTCAGCTGCCGCACATGAGATTGGGCATACTTTGGCTTTAAATCATCATGCTCCGTATGATGCATCTTGTAATAGAATAGGATATTATCATCCAGGTCAAGGCACCGGACAGACAAGTTGGGGTCCAATTATGGGAGCGCCCTACTATAGCAACTTTGTAGTTTGGTATAAAGGCCCCACCACCTCTCCGACCTGCGCTCAAACAAATCAGGATGATCTGGCCTTAATTACAGGGTATATACCTTACAGAAATGACGATCACGGTAACACCGCCTCGGTAGCAACTACGATGAATATTGTTTCTAACGCCATATCAGATTCCGGATCTATTGAAAGAAACAATGATGTTGATTTTTTTAAAATCACGTTATCACAAGCATCAACCTTAACATTAAATGTTCGTCCTTGGTCATTAGACCCTCAGAATAACACGGCGGCTTGCTTGGATGCAAGGATAGAGTTATGGAATTCGGCCGGAACAATGCTCATTGCTAATGAGAGTCCTACCACATTAAATGCATCAGTTACACTTTCCAATTTGTCCGCCGGAACATATTTTGTTAAAGTCGATGGCGTTGGAATATCTAATTATAATGATTTTGGGGGAACCGGGCCTAATGATTACGGAAGCTTAGGCAGATTCTATATTACAGGTACTATTACCGGGCAGGTAACATCATTGCCAATAGCCAATTTCTCCGCGCCCACAACGGCCTGCTCAGGAAGCTCAGTAGTTTCAACCAACACGTCAACCAATAATCCGTCGTCTTTTCAATGGACTTGTGTCGGAGGGTCTCCATCAACATCAACGGCACAAAACCCGTCATTTCAATTTAACTCGCCCGGAACATATTCAATCAAACTAAAAGCAATAAACACCGCAGGTTCAGATAGCATTACCAGAACCATTACGGTTAGCCCGCTACCAACCATTACGGGCAGTACAAATACGGCGGTCTGTAGCGGTAGTGCGACCACATTAACAGCAGGAGGCGCAACGACTTATGCGTGGAGTCCAACAACGGGACTGAATATATCAACAGGCACCACCGTGAATGCCGCACCTACAGCCAGTACAACATACACGGTAGTGGGC
>BJGO01000143.1 GCA_014190535.1 Bacteroidota bacterium
GAACTGTTATACAATCTTGGAGGGCTATATTTTACCATACAACGGTTTGACTCTGCACGATATTACTGGAACCTTAATATGCGGGATAATCCGAATCATGAGGGAACCAAGAAGGGCCTTGACGCGCTGCGTGCAATGAACAGATAAAAAGCTAATATTGTAATATGTTTAAAATATTCATAATGTCGGTATGGCTTTTACTGTGCCAAAAGCTAAATGCTCAGATCAATATTACAAGTCAGGATTCCACTAAACAGGAATCAAAAAAAAACGATTCCGTTATTCAGAAGGATTCATCACGAACTTCTGATACCACAGAGGCGTTAACTTTTGTGGAGGTTATGCCTGTGTTCCCGGGTGGGCAGGATGCCATGCTTAAGTTTATTGCCACGCATACGATTTATCCCAGTGAGGCAATTGAAAAAAATATTCAGGGCAAGGTTTATGTTCGTTTTATTGTTAAGTCGGATGGTAGTGTGCGCAATATTTCTGTAATTCGAGGCGTGCATACTAGTTTGGATGCGGAGGCAGTGCGTGTTGTGCAGTCGATGCCCAATTGGATTCCTGCCCAGCAAAATGGCAAGCCGGTCAATGTTCAATTTACACTTCCGATAAACTTTAGTTTGAAATAGTGTGTCTTTACCTCTTATGTTTTAAGTATGTATTAATTCGTTCTGCTACATTTTCTCGAATATTCATATAAAATAAATTGTAATCGCCAATGTGGTAGTTGCCGCCACTTAGTGTTCGGGCAAAGGGAATTTT
Organism: Bacteroidota bacterium; assembly: GCA_014190535.1. Classification (GTDB taxonomy): domain Bacteria; phylum Bacteroidota; class Bacteroidia; order Chitinophagales; family UBA10324; genus BJGO01. The sequence continues at coordinate 766 of BJGO01000143.1, forward strand.
AGGGCGGTGTATCCATAGCATGCCTTTATATACCGTGGCATCACAGATGCCGGGTTTAACTTTTTCAAAATTTTGCAAAACGGCGCCTTTGTTCGCATCAGCACCGGCAGGAATAGAATCGGCGCGCCACGAAATAGGATTAATTACTGCCGCATTCTTTTGGCTTATGCTGTACCACGCCGGATAATATCCATATTGAAAGGTGCTCCAGCTGCAGAAACAGCCAATGTCATCCGGGTTGATACATGGTTTAATCAGATTAAATGAATCAGCCGGCACAGGCATGCCGATAATATAGGCACAGATGAATTGCTTCAGGAGCAGACTGTCGGTTTCGATAATATACTTAATCAGTTTTTGAGCATGTGTAGTTCCCTGCGAATGTGAAGCGATGATGAACGGCCGGCCCGAGTTGAAATGATTGATGTAATATAAAAAAGCAGACTTCACATCGGTATATGCGAGAGCCAGTGATTGATTGGCGGCTGAACGGTTTGGGGTGTAAAAAACGGATAAATGACTTTGGCGATAACGTGGGGCATAAACCCTACAGGCTCCATTAAACACGGTTGCCTGATAGCGAATCGTTGAGTGATCCGTTCGTTTATTTAAACTCGAATCTCTGATGTCGGCATTCCAATGATATGCTCCATCCGGTTTATGTATGTATGTAGTGGGGTGAATGAAAAAAACATCGGCTACGGCATCTTTTTGATTATCAGTCAAACCCTTTGGAACGGTATCGGCTGCATCATTTTTTTGCGGTAAGGCCGCCCAATTTGTATAATCCGTGTAATCGGGTGCAGGAGGGATAATCTGATCATTAAATGGGGTCTGCACCTCATATCGTTCGTGACTATTTCGTTTTTGAGCGGTTAATTGATGAACAATCGGCAAGCAACATAAAAAAAGAATAATCCGGCGCATTTATTTAGAAGCGGCTATTTCGGTAATGGCTTTTATTAACTTATTTAAATCATCTATCGAAGTATACACGTTTGGCGTTACACGCACGTGATTAAATTTTTCATATTCAATAGCAACCGTATGAATTTTATAGGCACTCATCAGTTTGCCCTCAAGCTCCGTAGCTTTCATATGCTCTATGCTGAACGTGCCGATGGCTCCACTATACGCCGAGGCATAGGGTGTGTGTATCGTTATTCCTTTCAAATCCTTCACCTGTTGGCTCCAGTAATTTTTAAGATAGTGTAAACGAGCTTGCTTTAGGGCTGTGCCCATTGTGTCGTGAAAGTTTATAGCATATCCTGTAGCCTGTTCAGTGGGAAATGAACGGGTCCCCTGCGATTCAAATTTTCTGATGTCACTGCTTTGTGGCTTATCGTTTGGGAACAAGGGCCATATAGAGGAAATGTGTTCTCGTTTAATATACATCATACCTGTTCCGAATGGAGCACACAACCATTTGTGAAGCGATGTGCCGGCCGCATCGGCCCCCAGGTCGGGGATCTTAAAATCAATATGGGCAAAGCTGTGTGCAATATCGGCAAGGCAAAAGATGTTTTTATTTATTGCTTTAACCGCATCAGCAATGGCGCGGCAGGGTAGTATCTGTCCGTTCCAGTTAATCAGATGTGTAATATGAACAACTCTGGTTTTTGGCGTTACAGCATCTGCAAATGTTTTGATGAAGTAGCTATCGTCCTCTTTAGGGCACTCCAGATCGAGCCAAACCAATTTGATCTTATCGCGCAATTCACGCTGAAGCCAAGCCTGTTTCATATTTGGATAGTCCTGCTTCGTTACAATAACTTCATCGCCTTCCTTCAAATCAATTCCGAAAATAACCGTGTCGAGTGCTTCGGTGGCATTACGGTTTATAGCAATTTCATCCGCTTGGCAACCGGCTAACTGCGCTAGGCGTTCACGAAGCGGCTCTCTGCCCATATCCAGAACACGCCACATATAATAGCTGGGTGCTTCGTTACTCATGCGGTTGTATTTGTCAAGCATATCCTGAACCAATATCGGTTGTGGGCTAACACCGCCATTATTGAGATTTATAACCGCCGGTGATACCGAGTAGGCTAATCGCACCTGTTTCCAGAATGTTTCGTCGGTAACGGCTTCATTAATTGGCAATTTTTTGACCCGATTCGATGCCGCCTGTATCTCGGCGGCCAGGGTTAACTGGGCCATACCCGGTATAGTCAGTGCCCCTGAAGCCACAGCACTCATTGTTTTGATGAAATTACGTCGTTCACTTGCCATAATTTTTTCATAAACATACATGTATTCCAAATTAATTTATTGCATTAGTCTGCTTTCTTTTTATGAATGTAATGTGCATTGGCCTGCATCGTTGGCGTAACTATTAGATCATTAATACATACGTGTTTAGGCAGGGTGGTGCAATAGTATATTATGTCGGCAATATCTTCAGCCTGCAGGGGGGTAAACCCATTATAAACGGCTGATGCTTTTTCGTCGTTACCCTTGAAGCGCACCCTCGAAAACTCTGTTTCAGCGGCGCCGGGATGTATAGCCGTTACCTTGATTTTATACTTAAGCAGATCTATACGCATGGATTGAGTCAAGGCGTCAACAGCTGCTTTAGAGGCACAATACACATTGCCCCGTTCATATACAGATTTGGCAGCGGTAGATCCGATATTAATAATATGCGGCGCATTCGATTGTTTCAGTAAGGGCAGACATGCTCGGGTCACGTATAGCAACCCTTTAATATTGGTATCAATCATTTGTTCCCAGTCATCAGGATTAGCCTCGTCAAAGAGATCCAGGCCGGCGGCTAAACCCGCATTGTTAATCAGTACATCCAATGTAGAAAATGCTCTTGGTAAGCTGGCTATGGTGCTCTCTACGTCATTTCTGTTTCTGACATCGAGCACCAAGCCGAGAAATTGGATATTACCCAGTGATTTCAGCTCCTCCTCCAATTCGCGTATTCGTTGCTCTCTGCGCCCGCAGAAAATGATATTCCAGCCATTTTTTGCAAATTTTCGGGCAGTTGCAAGGCCAAATCCGCTGCTGGCTCCGGTGATGAGTATGTTTTTTTCCATGGGTTAGTTTGAATGTAAATACAAGATTCCTTAATATTTTTATACTAACGAAACCATAAAAACTATCGTAATTTGAAATGATAATTACTACATTACGCCATATTTTTACCAAATCAATGAAAAACGTTTTAACGCTAATTGCTTCTTTAATCATATTGGGATTCAATCAGCACGTGAGTGCTCAGGCTATTGAAATTGTTGAGGGAGATACATTGTTTCTGTGCCAACCCGGTCTTGTTACGCTTCACGCCGTGTCAACAGGCGCAGGAATTGATACGAATCAATTAGTTTCTTCTGTGGCGCTTAACTCAATTGACGACACCTATAGTGATGTGATCAATATAGGTTTTCCGTTTACGTTTTACGGTAACACATATAATCAATGTCTATTATCAACCAATGGCTACATAACCTTTGATCTGACCAATGCTGGCGGATTCAGCCCCTGGGCCATAGCCGCATTTACCAGTATCCCATCACTCACATTCCCGCCAAACAGTATTTATGGCCCCTGGCAGGATACCTACCCCGGTGCGCCCGCCGCTCCGTCTCCCGGTTACGTTTCCTACGCAACAACCGGAGAAACACCAAACCGAAAATTTGTATTCAACTTCTGCGATGTGCCTATGTTCAGTTGTACACAGACAAAATTCAGCGGACAAATTATCCTTTATGAAACATCGAATGAGTTTGAGTTTCACATTACCGAGAAGGTGATTTGCTCAACCTGGAATGGTGGCCGCGCTATATTGGGTTGTCAAAATGCCAATGGCACACAGGCCACAGCAATTTATAATTCACCAGACCAGTGGACTGCCACTAATGAAGCCTGGAGGATGACTCCAAACGGCAATAACAACTACACATACACAACTATTCCCTATGACCCTATCCCGGTATATGTTCCCAATCAATTACAATGGAGCTACAATGGTTCGCCGGCGGGTAACGGCGACTCTATTATTATTAATGTGACTCAATCCGGATATGCAGTAGTGAGTTTTGCCGGATGTTTTGGCACATCAACGGTTGACGCAGGCTCAGATACCATCCGGCTTATTGTGGACGAACTGATTACGGATCAGTCGCGCCGTGTTTCACCGTGCTATAATATTTTTGAGAATGAATTGTATGCTTCGTTTCCTCAAAATACGGTACCACTCGAAATTACATGGTCAGATTCATTAGGTAATATCATTCTAACACAATCTAATCTAATTAACAATGCCACGCTACCGAATGTGCCGGAGGGGGCCTATACGCTTAAGGTGGTGAAGCCATCCGGTTGTGAGTATGAGTACACCTATCAGATGCCCAAACGCGAGATTGTGCCCTCATTTACCTCGGCACCTAATCTCATATGCCAGTTTGCTACGGTGAATTTTACGAATACCAGCACCGGTATATTTAATAACTATGCCTGGGGTTTCGGAGATAATACGTCTGCCACTACGTTCAACGCATCACACGTATATGGCTCTTTCGGAGACTACGCTGTAGTCCTAACGGTGTGGAACGACTCTTTTCAGTGTATGTTCTCCGACACGGTAAACATTTACGTAAACAAAAACATTGTTGCCGATATCAACTCCTTCTCTGACTTCTGCGAAACCGATCCGCTATACCTATCCGATCAGTCTAATCCTTATCCGGTTAGCTGGCAGTGGATTAGCAACAATAATGTTTTTTCTACTTTAAAAGATGCTGAAATTTCTTTTCCCGTTCCCGGTTCATATGATATCACGTTGATCGTTACCGATAGTTTATGTGGATCAGACACAATCACTAAGAACTATGTTGTTAATGCTTACCCAGTTGTAAATATTGCAGGCGATACGTTCTTCTGTCCCGGCGAAACGGTAACGCTGGATGCAGGCAATCCCGGAATGATTTTCAACTGGTCCACAGGCCAGCAGACTCAGGTTATTACGATGGATGTGTATGAAACTCAGGTGTTCTCGGTTTCTGTTGACAATCAGGGTTGTGTTACGAATGATGAAATAACCGTGTACGTTAATTGTAATTTCTATTTTCCTAATGCCTTCAGTCCCAATGGTGATGGCTTCAATGACCGATATAGGCCCCATTTGGTTAATATGGAAAGTTATGAAGTCTTTATTTACAATCGTTGGGGCGAGATGGTATACAATTTCAGAGGTTTTGGTAACAGTAGTGACGAAGTAGGTTGGGATGGCACCATACGTGGTGAGGCGGCACCATTGGGAATTTACGTGTTTCAGGCCGTTGGTAAAACCATTAAGGGTGAGCCGGTTGAGAAAAAAGGAAATTTTGCGCTACTCCGCTAATTCTGTGGAGAGCCGTTCTGAACCCAGCAATACAATTTTTGGATGGTGGCTTCATCCAGTTTAGATTCACCCTTTGGCATATCATCGTATCCTTTCAGATGTTGTACAGATCCAAGAAAACGGTCGTTCAGACTTTCATTCTTAGCGTTGGTATAGTCGCTGAGATTTATACCGGCTTTTTTGGATGAGGCATTGTGGCAGCCTGATGTGGCGCAGTGGGTATTTAGTATGGCTTTGATCTCTCCATCGTATGTGGGCGAAATGCCTGCACAGTTGTACTCAATGATCGATTCTTTTTTACAAGATACCAGTGTTGCGAGTATCAGCGATATGCATAATGTGGAATTTATTTTTTTCATGTTCAAGTATGAGGTTTGATTAAAGGTAACAAAAGAATCTGCTCAA
>BJGO01000144.1 GCA_014190535.1 Bacteroidota bacterium
ATACCGATCCAAATCGATTATTCGATAAACGACCTAACGGGTCACCTTTTTTGTTGCATAACAGTATATCAATATCATGCTGTAATGCTTCAAGAAGTAAATCGCTGGTTACGAGAACTCCCTTAGACAAATGAATGCCGGAAATTTCGTGCAAGGCAAAATAGGATTCCGTATCATCATTTTTAACGGCAATGCGGCGATTATCGATACGTAACGATGTGCCGTAAGAATTAATTATGAGATGCATCGATCTGTTGTTTTATTTGAATGGCAATATTTATATTGCATTGTGTATTGTATGTACACGAATTAAACTCGATAATATGCCTAAAAATAAATCCGCACTAATACGCTATCATATTCTGGATACGTGTTTCAGAAATACCGGTCGCAAATACTTTATAGAAGACCTGATTCATGCTTGCTCCGATCGACTTTCTGAACTAAGCGAGCGCGGCAAAGTAGAAGTTAGCCGCGAAACTATTTTTAAGGACATCATCTTCATGAAATCGTCTGATGGGTGGAATATTGAACTGGACGAATCTTGTAAGGATGCGGCTAGGCGTTATTACCGTTACCTGGATCCAAGCTTCAGCATTCAGAAACTGGCCATAAGCACCGATGAGCATTTACTGATTCGTGATACTATGCATATGCTTAACCGTTTTCAGAATTTACCATTTTATGATATGCTGAACAATTTAGTTGATCGATTATCTGATGGCCTAAAAATTTCATTACCGGAGCGGGTAATCATAGGCTACGAACACGAAACCAATTTGTATGATCCCGAAGCACTCGACTTATTGCGTCCCCTGCATAAGGCAATCGTAAACAAACAGGTTTTGCTCATAAAATATCAATCTGTTCGTTCAGCATCCGATTCAGAAACATTCACCATATCGCCCTATTATCTAAAACAGTACAAAAACCGATGGTATCTGCTCGGACTTGAACATCAAAATCGTAAACTTTATGTGATGGGGTTAGAACGCATTTCAAAATTAAAAGATGCCCCCGCTAAAATTATGTATATAGATCCCGAAGAATCAATTATAGAAAATCATTTTGAAGATATTGTTGGCGTAACAAGGCTTGATGGCGACCCGATTACCATTACCATATGGGTTAACCCGGCATTCTGGCATTTCCTGAAGTACTCGCCTATACATCATTCACAGAAATCCCTAAAAAAATTGGATGCGGAAGGGATGCAAATAAGCATCCGGGTAATACCAAATAGAGAACTCAGTAATATGTTGATGAGTTATGGAGAGAATATTCGCATCCTGGGGCCGGAGCCTTATGTAAAAGAATTTAAACAAAGGCTGAAACAAACTGCCGACCTATATAAAAAAAACTAATAGCGATAAATACCTCCGGAGTTTAGCTTTAACTGTTTGTTTTGCTCCTGATTTACCCGGAAGTGTTGATTAATATGAGCCTGCTTTAACCATATGTCGGCGGCACGCTCGAGTTGTTGTTTGCGAGTTTCATCTGCAAGTTTTACCCGTTTCTCATATGATGTTTCAGCTAAAAAATACTTACCAATTAAAGCCAAGGATTCGAAAAAACAAAGGAGCAGCGATACCAAAATGTATATAAATAAAGCACTCCATGAACCCCCAACCACCTCAAACAATGCTCTGGTGCTGGCAATGATACCTTTTATTTTTTGGCCACTGCGTATGTCGGCTTCATCGGCTTTAACTTCTTTATCAATTTTATTTAACAAGGAATCGTACCGTGCTATGACATAATCTCTATGTTTTCCGGCATCTTCCATAAGCCTCTTTTTTTGTTTAGCTACATCACCCATACCAACAGTATGTGTTGGGGATTGTCCGTTTAGTTCTTCAAAAAAATCATCATTTTTATCCTTAAAATCTTTTTTAGCCTCATCTATGTCCTGCCTATATTCGATACTATCACTTCTATACTGATTATTAATATCCTTTTTGCTGTTTTCAATCAGTTTTTCTTTTATATCATTATTAAATAGTAGTTCGTCTAAAAAGATAGAGCCTAGCAAGGTCATCGTAAGAGCAAGCAATAGGCGTATAATAATTATTACCCCGTTATTAACCGACATAAAAATTAAACGGTCAATCCATAAAATAAATAAGGATAACACTAATCCGATTAAAGCAGCGCCCACAAAACCCTGTTGTAAATAGGTGTCGGCAATGTTAAACCCTATTACGGCCCATATGATGGAGGGAATTAACAATAAACAGGATAGTATAATTACTTTTACTCTGCTGGAGTGACTTTCCTGCTGAAGCATTGCATAATCAGATGTTGTCAGTAAACATGCTAGTCTTAAAATCATAGTTGTAGGTTTTTGTTTATTATGTTGTTAAATGAATTAGGAAAAGTATTCGCTGTTAATACGATCAAGCACCCCCTGATCAAAACCAAGTCTGAACTGATGAATGGCTTTCATCACCATGCCCTCGTCAGATACAGACAGCTCTAGTTGCACCGTAAGCTCATCAATATGCGTTCCGAGATATTTCAACTGGTGTTGCAATTTGACCGTCAATTGAGGGTGCATGCCATTCAATCCAATCAAATCGAGTTCAATCCGGTGCTTGCGTTCATGCAGTTGTGACTGAATGCGCTGAATCACATCTCTGAAATCACATTTGATTAGTTGAATGCGCTGTTTATACAAGTCGACATTCTTGGTCTCAAAGCCAATTTTATAACCCGCTTCAAAGTAATCCTTGCTCAAAAACCGGTCAATAAGCGAGGTGCCTTCCGCCTCGGGTTGCGGCTCGCTTTTTTCCGAAACAGGTTGTTCGAGTTCAACAAACACAGCAGGACTTGGAATATTGGTTACCGGATCTACAGGTTCAGGTGCAGCGATGATTGGAGATGTAGGTGTCATAGTTGTTGATTTCTTTCCAGCAAAAAGATTAAAGATGTTAGTTAGTGTTTTCATAGTTTAAAGTGTTATTAGTTTGTTATTTGGTTTTTTAGTTGGTTTATTAGTTTTTGAAATATTAAAAATTGGGATGTTATAATGCTGATGTCCATTTGTATGACATGTTTCACACAACGTAATCAGATATTTACCATCATACTCCCAAGGGTTTACCCATTGCTTGTCTGCTTCATTTTTATGATATTGACGATGATGCACCTGAAGATTACTTGCCGAGCCACAACATTTACAGCATTGTCCATCTCGGGCAAGAATCTCGCTTCTTCGAGCTTGCCATCTTTCATCTGTTAATAATAATTGGTATGCGTTCATTTTTTTTATTTTTTAATTACCTGTTTACATTTCGTGTAGAGGTCAGTTTTTTTTCTGTTCAACGGTGCAAATCTTTTTACGACTTGTGTATTCTATTTAAACATCTATCGCTCTTCATTTCACTGGTTGCTCCGTTTTTGTTTTGCAAACTTTATAGCGACCTGTGTATTCTATTTAAACAACACTCCGTTTTTTTTGCCGTCCGATTGCTATCGTTTTAGTTCGCACTGCAAATCTTTTTACGACTTGTGTATGCTATTTAAACATCTATCGCTCTTCATTTTCCGGTTGCTCCGTTTTTGTTTTGCAAACTTCATAGCGACCTGTGTATTCTATTTAAACAGCACTCCGTTTTTTGCCGTCCGATTGCTATCGTTTTACTTCACACTGCAAATCTTTTTAAGGCTTGTGTATGCTATTTAAACAACCCGCATTCTCTGATGAACTTTTGAAGTGTGAATTATTCGGACAAGAGAAAGGCACCTCTCTCTTCAATCGAACCATTTACTCAATACATCTACCGTTACTTAGTTTGAATACATCCCCGCGGAAATATTTCAATAGCTTTGCTCAAAACTGATAAGATGAAAATAGCTTTACCATATGTGCTTATCCTGGTTTTGGCCCTTACCGGTGCCAATACCCATGCCCAGTGCTGGAGATCTGTACAAACCGGTGCGAACCATTGCATCGTGCTAAAAACAGATGGAACCCTCTGGACGTGGGGAAACAACTCCAACGGACAAATTGGTAATGGTGGTAACTCTGATATATTAAATCCATATCAGGTAGGCTGGGCAGATGACTGGAGCAAAGTAGGTACAGGCAAAAGCAGCAATCACAATCTGGCCATCAAGAACAATGGCACACTGTGGGCTTGGGGTGACAACTTCTACGGACAACTGGGTTTTGATGCCGGTGTAAATTACGCAACACCTCAGCAGGTAGGTACAGATACCGATTGGCACAAAGTATATTGTGGCATGTTTTTCAGCATAGCAATAAAGACAGATAGTACCTTGTGGGGCTGGGGTTCCAACGAATTTGGGCAGGTAGATGAGTCCAACTCAAGTAACTTCATCTTGGTACCAACTCAAATTTCAGCAGATTCAAATTGGTCAGAGTTGTCATGTGGCGATGGACATTGTCTTGCATTAAATAGTGCGGGTGAAATGTATGCCTGGGGCTTTAATTTGCAAGGCACAGTGGGCAATGGCAACAGCGGTATTGGTTCTAATGCTACCCTGCAACACATCGCAACAGAATACACTTGGTTGAGTGTTGCTGCAGGAGACTCACACAGTCTGGCGGTGCGGAGCGACAACACCCTTTGGAGCTGGGGTACAAGTACTTCCGGAGAGTTAGGCAATGGTGTACTCTTTTCGCAAAACAGCTTACCTGCTCAAGTAGGTACCGAGTCAGACTGGGCAAAGGTTTTCAGTGGCGAGTATTGTTCATTTGGAATAAAAACAGATGGCACACTCTGGGCCTGGGGTCAGAACGCATACGGAGAATTGGGTATCGGCAACAACGAAAACCAATTTTCACCGGTGCAAGTGGGTACTGAAAGTAACTGGGCGAGTGTACAGTCAGGCAGAAGTCACACCATAGGCTTGAAAAATGATAACAGCGCAATGACCTGGGGACGCAACACGTATGGCACATTGGGTAACGGTACTTATGGCGGAGATGGCACTGGCCTTAACCAATATTCCAACGTTCCGGTGGCGCTTTTATGTAGCCCGGTGGGTGGTATTGAGTCCTTGACAGAAAATAGCTTGAGCGTATATCCAAACCCTGCTCATAATTCCATAAATTTTGTGATGCCGAATGGCCGTCAAGCGGAACGCGTGGAGATATACAATTATTTAGGGAAAATTGTATATACGTCTAAATTATATAGCAACAGCTTGGACATACGCGGACTAGCTGCAGGAAGCTATCTGGTAATTTTAAGTGGTAATGAGAACAGTGTACAGAGTTGGTTTGTGAAGGAATGAGTTCAACCCGGCTTGTGCTCCAGCAAGATTTTTAATTGGAAGCGTATCCTCCTTACGGTGAAAATAAAAATCGAGATGTGTCGCAAGAGGAACGATTCGTGGAAGTGCTGAGCTGGTTGTGTTGGTGTAACTTACCTATATCATACCCAATCATAACTTTATTTATTCTATATCTACGTGATACACATCCGTGCTATTTCTGCGGATGTTTCGTATTTCAAAGCCACCCGGCTCCGGTATTTTCTCTATCAGGTCAAATGATTTGCATTCTTTGGGAAGCCCACTAAATACTAAGGTAAATATTAAGGTCTGGCCATATTCAACCGGCATCCAATCCGGATACAATGATATATTTTCACAATGGATTAAAGCACTTCTTGTTTCTGCATCTCTTGGATAAAGAAAAGTGGATTTCCAAATCCTGATTTGCGAATAGGGGTATGTGGCCTTAAAGGAGCAATGCACAATTACCTGCGATTCTTCTTTTATCTGATCGAGCAGTTGCTTTCGAAGTGCATTTTCTATTTCGAGCTCATGCCTTATAGGAGGTCTTTCAATAATTTCGATATCTGTCATATAAAATGTGGTTGGTATAGTGATTTTGATGAATTGAATGTAAGAAAATACTGATTTAAATTACCGTTCCTCTTTTAAGCGACTAGGTTAATCAATAGAACCGTCTAATCTAAACCAGATTATAGAATACATTTAATCAGATTTTGAATATTTCTTTGATTATCTTTTTTTATATCATTATCAATAAAATCTTTTTTACCATTACTCTCAGTTCGATAAAAACGTATTGATTTAACACTGGAGTTAAGGAATTGATTAATTTGATTCTTAGTAACCGGATAACTTACATTGGTCAAATAACACAAGTATGTGGGAGGGGGCAGGGCATCTACTTTTTTGACACCCATAATATCATCGGCTGAATGAAGTGTTACTATTTCATCTGTTTCTAGTAAGAATACAAGTTGTGTTGAGGTTTGAATACTATAAGGTTTAAAATTTGAATAACTACTCAACGTGTAATCAAATGTGAAGAAATAAGATGTGTCAATTTTTTTTATACTGATTTCGGCACTTTTCATTACAATTTCCCCTATAGTTGTGTGAGAGGAAATAATTTTGGACGATACAGTAGCCTTAGTAGAAATACCTGTAAACT
>BJGO01000145.1 GCA_014190535.1 Bacteroidota bacterium
CTTAAGAATTTTGGAACGATGCTCGGACGATATACAAAAGGCACGGATGAACGTTTGCCTATGGATTTACAGGCCGGTATTTCTAAACGCCTCACGCATACTCCTTTTTTATTCTCCTTAACGCTTCATCACCTACTTACTTGGGATATCCGTTACGATGATCCTGCGCTTCGCACAACCAATATCTTTGATGCGGATACAACCGGGCAGAAAGAAAAAAAATATATTGCCGATAAACTATTTCGCCACGCCATTTTTGGTACAGAATTATACCTAGGCAAAGTACTACGAGCCAATATTGCATACAATCACCTTCGCAGAATGGAGTTGGCTTTCAACGAACGACGCGGTTTAAGTGGATTCAGTTTTGGTCTTCAGCTGGCGCTAAACCGTTGGGGTTTTTCTTATTCGTATGCCTTGTATAACACGGCCGCTGCAAATAATGCATTGAGTTTGTATGTGAATATAGGGGAGTTCTTTCCGAAGTCGAAGTAATGCAGTCCGTTTATTCAGACATTTTATATATCCACGTGTTGCTATAACCCAGCATACCATAGAGTGCAATATCCTTTGCCGCAGCCTGTTTAGTCAGGTAACCCGATTTTACGACAAAGTATTCGCTACCGTTTACATAGATCCTTACACCAATTCGTTCATTGATTAACTGCTTTTGGCTCAATATTGCCGCTTCCTGATTCTTATGTCGAGAAAAAACAATTAAGAAATTACCCCATTTCGATGGATTATATTCAGATGCTAAAGGATAGGGCACTTTTGAGGAATAACGAATGCTGTCCTGCAGTTTCTTGTTATTCGCATTTCCTTTTAATAGGCTTGCTTGGCTGGTTGAAGCGGAGTCTGAATTATTCGAATTATTGGTTGTTGAAGTATTCGGGGCTGTTGATGTTTCATCACGAATCACAATAATCTGAACCATAGTGTCCCGTTTGGGTTGGTAACTGCTATCCGCATTATTTTTTTGCATAGCTTCATTGCGTTCGATAGCAATTTGTTGAAGACGTTGTGAATCCGGCAAAATTGATGCGCTGTCGTGTGGCTTCAGTAGTTTAGTGATATCCAGTATCTGATAGGTAAGTAATGCCATAATTAAAAGCACACCGCTCAACCCAAACCAGTTAAAGCGTTTTGTTTTTTTAGTTAGCGGCTCAGCCTGTTGCGGCTGAAAACTATCCCTTCGAATGATTGCCGGAGATACAAAATGTTCCATCCCGAAAGCATCTGTTAGATAGTTGGTTTCTTCATTGGACTCAAAAATGATATGCCCCTCTAAATCTGTTTTAAATTTTCCCACGCCATTTATCGTAAAGTCGCCCTTGGTTTTAAGCGAACGGCTGATTTCCTGAACATAATGATCAACAAGCAGTTCAGCGGTGTTATAGTGGATGTTTGATGTATTTGCTAGGCAACTGATTAAAAGCCCGTCATTAACGGTAAGACTTTTGTTAAACGTGATCGCTTTCCTGGGTGGCAGAAATTGATGTTGTGCCGGATGAATACGAGCGGCGTGATAATGAAGGAGCAAGCCTCCAAATCCGGGTAAAACCAGACAATTGTGTTTATACAATAGCTGTTTGATATGTATGGAAAGATCCAAGGACGTTTAGAGAATTAGTGCAAGTATATTGAATCACCTCCGAAAATTAAAGAATAGTAGCTGATTAATATTCATACGTATAGTTAATAATCAATAAGGTGTTGTTTATAAGTAGAATATGTTCTTGGTTAAGCTATAAAATGCATTTTTGCATAAATTATTTTAATCGTGGTTGAAGCAATAAGTATTTCAAAAAGTTTTGGTGATTTAAAGGTGCTCAATGATGTAACCATAAAAGTGAACCGGGCTGAAATTATTTCGGTTGTTGGTGCTTCAGGGGCAGGTAAGACCACGTTACTGCAAATACTGGGTACGCTGGATCAGGCCGATGAGGGAATGGTTAAAATTGGTGGTGTCGTAGTTAGTGAACTGGAGGGCAATCAACTCGCTGATTTTCGGAATAAGAATATAGGTTTCGTATTTCAGTTTCATCATTTGTTGCCTGAATTTACCGCGCTTGAAAATGTTGCCTTGCCGGCCTTAATAGGAGGTGTAGAACGAAAGAAAGCATTTAAAGACGCAACAGAATTACTCGATTATCTGGGTATGAATGGAAGGCTGAATCACAAACCATCAGCTCTTTCGGGCGGCGAGCAACAGCGTGTTGCTGTGGCAAGAGCACTGGTTAATCACCCTAAAGTGGTTTTTGCCGATGAACCCAGCGGCAATCTGGACTCTGAGAACGCTAGGGAGTTACACGAATTATTTTTTAAACTTCGAAGTGAGTTCTATCAGACCTTTGTTATTGTTACCCACAATGAAGAACTAGCCAATCTTGCTGACTCAAAGTTTGTGATGAAGGATGGCAGTATTCAGAACATTATTAAGTTGCCCGGAACAAAATGATCCAGATTAGGGATCAGCTAAACCGGGAGGTCGTCTTAGAACATTATCCTTCTCGAATTATTTCTTTAGTGCCATCTCTAACAGAGCTGTTGATTGACTTAGGCTTGGCAGATAAAATTGTTGGAAGAACAAAGTTTTGCATACATCCTGCACCAGTTGTAAAATCCATTACAAGGGTTGGCGGCACCAAAACACTAGATATTGAAGAAATTGAAAGAATCCGGCCGGATTTAATTATTGTAAGTAAAGAGGAAAATGTAAAGGAGCAGATTGATCGGCTTGCACAAAAATTCACAATTTATGTTTCAGATATAAATAGTGTGGAAACGGCTTTGGAAGCGATACATCAAATTGCCGGGCTAACGGATACCGCAGAACGGGCCGTCCGCTTATGTGGCGATATTTCCAACTCATTAAGCGCATTTAGAACCGGGTTAGGCCGTATCGGTCAAATACCGGTTGCTTATCTGATCTGGAATGAACCCTTTATGACTGTTGGAGGGGATACGTTTATACATAACATGCTTGTTGCGGCAGGATTTGAAAATGTGTTTGGTAAACGATTCAGGTATCCGGAAATCTCACTCAATGAAATCGTTGAAGCCGGACCGAAATATTTATTTATGTCATCGGAGCCCTATCCTTTTTCAGAAAAACACATACAGCAATATAAAGCTACATTATCTGATTTTGGAATCATACCAATTATCATAGATGGCGAGATGTTCAGCTGGTATGGCTCTAGAATGATAAAGGCGGCAGTCTATTTCAGCATTTTGTGGCATTTCATTACATCGAATACCATTCCGCCGGATAGTGTGATCTTATATACTTAATTATATTTGCCCACCTTAATCATTAATCATTAATAAAATGTCTATAAATAAAATAACAAAACTGCTTGACGACAAAGCTGAATTTCTACTCAATCACGTTAGTGGAACAATTGATAAGAAAACCCTCCACGCCACCGGGCCTGATTTTATAGATCGCGTATTTAGTGCTACAAACCGCACGCCACAGGTGCTCAGAAGTTTGAATTCTATTTATGGTAACGGACGTTTGGCCAACAGCGGTTACGTTTCTATTTTGCCCGTTGATCAGGGTATCGAACACTCCGCCGGGGCCTCGTTTGCCCCCAACCCGATTTATTTTGATCCTGAAAATATTGTTAAGCTGGCCATTGAAGGTGGTTGTAATGCGGTTGCATCAACCTATGGGGTTTTAGCCTCAGTATCTCGTAAATACGCACACAGAATTCCTTTTATTGTAAAGATTAACCACAATGAGTTTATCTCATATCCCAACCGTTACGATCAGATTATGTTCGGAACCGTTAAGGAAGCATGGAACCTGGGAGCTGTTGCTGTTGGAGCCACCATCTATTTTGGTTCAGAGGAATCCTCCCGTCAGATTCAGGAGGTAGCCGATGCTTTTGAATATGCTCATGAATTGGGTATGGCGACTATTCTCTGGTGTTACCTTCGTAACCCGGGATTCAAAAAGGATGGGGTAGACTATCATACTTCTGCTGATTTGACCGGTCAGGCAAATCACCTGGGGGTTACCATTCAGTCTGATATCATAAAACAAAAACTGCCAACAAATAATGGCGGATATGAAGCGATTAAATTTGGTAAAACACATCCTAAAGTGTATCGTGAGTTATCATCCGACCATCCAATTGATTTATGTCGTTATCAGGTGGCGAATTGCTACATGGGGCGCATTGGTTTAATCAATTCAGGCGGCGAATCAAAGGGTGCATCGGATTTGGCTGAAGCCGTTTACACCGCTGTGGTGAATAAACGTGCCGGTGGGCAAGGACTTATATCCGGACGTAAAGCCTTTCAAAAGCCGATGAAAGAGGGTGTTGAGTTACTCCATACGATACAGGACGTATATCTTGAGTCTAAAATTGATTTAGCTTAATCATCAGCAATGAGTTGGTTTAAACGAAGTGCCGAAGGAATAACTACAACCACAGAGGAAAAACTGGAAGTCCCCGATGGCATCTGGTGGAAATGCCCTTCTTGCAAAAAAACCATTCCAACCATAGACCTACAGGAAAACAGTTACGTATGCACCTCCTGCGAATACCACGCCCGGGTAAACAGCGTTGAATATTTTGGTATTATTTACGACGAAGGTAGGGCAGAACTGTTATTTGAAAATTTAAAGCCAAAGGATTTCCTCGAATTTACCGACTTAAAGCCATATAAGGATCGGATTAAGGAAACCTTATCCAAAAGCAATGTCAGCGAAGCACTTACCGTAGGCTATGGCACGGTTAACGGCCATGGACTCGTTACCGCTTGTATGAATTTTAACTTTATTGGTGGTTCAATGGGAAGTATCGTCGGTGAAAAAATATCCCGCGCTATAGATGTTTGTCTTCAAAAAAAGGCGCCCTTACTGATTATATCCAAATCTGGCGGTGCCCGAATGATGGAATCGGCTTTTTCTTTGATGCAAATGGCCAAAACCTCTGCAAAATTGACCGTTCTGGCTGAAGCTCAATTGCCTTACTTTTCATTACTAACCGATCCTACCACCGGAGGTGTTACGGCATCCTATGCCATGTTAGGGGACATCAATATGGCTGAGCCCGGTGCCTTGATCGGATTCGCCGGCCCCAGAGTTATTAAAGAAACCATAAAAAAAGATTTACCTAAAGGTTTTCAGCGTTCAGAGTTTTTGCTTGAGCACGGGTTTCTTGATTTCATTGTAAAAAGAAAAGAACTAAAGCAACGATTATCTGACCTTATACAATTGTTTGAAAATAAATAATATAAAAATTAATTATGTTGTTTTATTTGTAACAAATTCATATTCCGAAATCTTCAATATTTGGTTATAATCAAGTAATACAAAATGATGGGATTTATGATGGAGTGGGTTAATTTTTTAGTAAAAATTGTAAATTAATGGTTGAAATGCAGTTGGTCTTAGTTATATTTGCGCCGTAAAAATAATTTTTAAATAGATGATTACGAAAGAAAGAAAAATTGAACTGGTTAAGCAGTATGGTTCCAACGATAAGGATACCGGCAAAGCAGAAGTTCAGATTGCTATTTTAACAGAACGTATAAACGATATTACCAAGCACCTCGAAGGTCAAAAAAAAGACTTTAATTCAGCGCGTGGTTTAATGAAGCTGGTGGGACAGCGCAAGCGTTTATTGCACCACTTACACGATACAGACATCACCGCTTACCGTAAGATTCTGGAAAAGCTAGAACTAAGAAAATAATTAACAAACTAACAAATCAAAGATGCGAGAATACAAATTGTTCTCGCTTTTTTGTTTTATACACATTCAATACAAATCATGGCAAAAACACCAATAACTAAGACATTTGACATAGGCGATGGCCGTCAGGTAACATTTGAAACAGGTAAACTGGCCACGCAGGCTGATGGATCGGTGGTGGTAAGAATGGGCGATTGCATGCTTCTTGCTACCGTTGTTTCCAATAAAGACGTTAAGGAAGGACAAGATTTTTTCCCTCTTTCAGTTGATTATCAGGAGAAATTTGCATCCGGAGGTCGAATACCCGGAACTTTCTTTCGTCGCGAAACTAAATTATCAGACTACGAAGTATTAATCTCACGACTTGTAGATCGCGTTTTACGTCCGCTGTTTCCTGAAGATTACTTGTGCGATACACAGGTTATGATTTCAATGATATCTTCCGACAAAAATATCATCCCCGATACCCTTGCCGCATTGGCCGCATCTGCAGCTCTTACGATTTCGGATATACCTTTTAAAGGACCGATCTCAGAAGTTCGTGTTGCAAAAATCGGTGATCAGTTTGTGATCAACCCAACTAAAGAGGCACTGGAAACAGCGACACTGGATGTTATTGTAGGAGCATCTTCCAGCAGTATTGTTATGGTTGAGGGGGAAGCAAAAGAATGTTCTGAAGCCGACATGGTACAAGCTATAAAAA
>BJGO01000146.1 GCA_014190535.1 Bacteroidota bacterium
CGATATCGCGCATAGAGGTAGCGCTGTAGCCGCGCTCGCGAAACAGATTGCGGGCAGCGGAGTTGATATGTTCTTTGCGTTTTACTTTAACAGGCATCGTATAATTGCGAAAACAAAACTAACACTTGTTAGTTTAATAAACGAAAAATTATTTTCTAGACATTGATCTGAAGGATATGCTCCCGGATGTCAACATTGTATTTGTGATTAGTAAAATTATTTTAACCCCGGGGACATGTGGAATAACAAAAGACGAAGCGGACCTTCTAAAATAAAAAGTCCATCAATTAATAAAGCGGTATGATTAATAATTAAAGGTGCTCGGATACAATGTCGTTAAGGCCCTTTGTTTTTTTAGTAAAAACAAATTTTCCTTTACTAAAATTATTAACCGGCCAACCATTCCATAATAGATAATTGCCTTGGGCATCTTTGTAATTATAGAGCGCCACGGTATTATCCGTAAACTCCCAAATCATTGTATTGGCAGATTGTATAGGGTTAAGTTCGCTTTCTGCCTCTTGCTCGGGGAAGCGCACGGTTACGTTAGTAAATTTGTGATAGATTGTTTGCTGTAGCCAGCCGCTACCCACACCAAAAATGGTAAGGATATCTGAAAGCCCGCCGGCAATAGCTGTAGCCTGAAGCTTAAACTCAACAGTAAACTCATCTGTGACTCCCTCCCCAACAAAAAATTCACCGGTGTTAAATCTAAAATTAGCATAATCAAAAACTTGATTCATTAATCCGGAGGCTTGAGACCAATTGGAGCCGCCATAAACTAAACGGGTTGCCATAGGAGCTTGTGTACCAAGCATACCATTATCATCTGTTAACTGAATGGCGGTTACGGGTATAGAGATTTCAGATAAGATATCATTACCGGCCGCATCATAGGCCTCGGTTAACTGCCAAGTGCCCTGCATAAGTATTTTGGTTGCCGTTGGCTCTTTGGTGCAACTTGCCAAAAAAAAAGAAATAAAGGCAACAAAAGCAAGACGAACAATAGGAGCGGGTAATATGCGATTGATCATAAGGAAAAGGTTTAATTATTACTTAACTTGTAAAGATAAGGTAGTTTTTTAGTCAGCAATATCCGGTACGCCACATTTTACAAAACATAAGCCAAAAAAAATAAAATGCGGGCACCAGAACATTTATTTCATCCATTGGCGGCTGGAGTAATATGAGTAGTTGGGACAGCAACTCGCAAGGTTGGAACGGCTGGGACCGTTGGCGCTTAGGCTGGAAGAACCTAAGCAAACAATATTTAGTAAGTGGCTATAACAGTCAAAACAATGCTGAAACCGATTTTGAAAACTATTCTTTAAGTAATAATCCTAACGGAGGTGAATATGTACTGCGTGATTTTAACAGCACCGGCGATGCCATAAGAATAAAGCATATACTTTCTAGAGCTGCACAATGAAAGGGTAGTGGAAAGAAAGAAGTTGGTGCAAGCAAAAACTAACCAAAGCATTTCTTATTTCTACCGAAACGCTTACATTTGCATCGGAAAATGAAGGAGGGGACCGAAAGTCCCCTTTTCTTTTGTACCTAAATGAACAACATCAACGACATCGTACTTGAACATTTGCAACCCATACTTGGGGAGCTGAATCTGTTTCTGGTTGAAGTAAAAATCAACGAACGGACAGAAACGGTGCGTGTGTTTATTGACAAAATGGAAGGCATTACCATAGAAGATTGTGTGGCCGTGAGCCGCGCCTTGGAAAAGTCGCTGAACGAAGCCATCAACTTCTCGGAGAAATACGCACTCGAGGTTTCCTCTCCCGGCGCCGACCAGCCTTTCAAGGTACACGAGCAGTATGTGCAATACCTCAGCCGCCCGGTAGAAGTGATAGCTTTTAACGGCATGAAATACACCGGCAACTTAAAACAGGTAAGCGATAGCGGTATAGTGATTACCACAGAGAAAAAGGAAAAGAAAAACATCCTTCACGAAGACATCAACCTGAACATTAAGGACATTAAATCCACAAAACCATTTCTTAAATATTAAAACCAATTCAAAAAAATGAACAGCATTGAATTAGTTGAAAGCTTTAGCGAGTTTAAAGACCTCAAAAACATAGATAGGCCTACTATGATGAAAGTGTTGGAAGACGTATTCCGTACCCTGATTCGTAAAAAGTATGGCACCGATGAAAGCTTTGACGTGATTGTTAATACGGAGAAGGGCGACCTTGAAATATGGCACCGACGCACCATTGTGGAAGATGGTATGGTGGAAGACCCTGTTTCGCAGGTAGGGTTAACTGACGCACAAAAACTGGAGTCTGATTACAGTATTGGAGAAGAAGCAGTTGAGGAAATTACCTTGGCTTCTTTCGGTCGCAGGGCTATTCTAACGGCCCGCCAGACGCTTGCGTCTCGAATATCAGAGCTCGAAAAAGATGAGATATTTAAAAAATATGAAGACCGTATTGGCGATATTTTAACTGCGGAGGTATATCAGGTTTGGAAAAAAGAAACCTTGTTGCTTGACGAGGAGGGTAATGAGTTACTGTTGCCCAAGAACGAACAGATTCCGGCCGATTTTTTCAAAAAAGGGGACACCGTGCGTGCTGTAATCAAAAAAGTAGAAATGAAAAACAACCAACCCATGGTTATTCTTTCCCGAACCGCACCAAGCTTTTTAGCCAAGTTGCTGGAAAATGAGGTTCCGGAAATTTTTGATGGCATCATTCAAATCAAAAAGATTGTTCGCGAGCCCGGTGAGCGCGCTAAGGTGGCAGTAGAATCATACGATGACCGCATCGATCCGGTAGGGGCTTGTGTAGGCATGAAGGGATCGCGTATTCATGGTATTGTTCGCGAGCTGAAGAATGAAAACATAGATGTTATCAATTTTACCAATAACACCAGCCTCTTAATTACCAGAAGCTTAACCCCGGCAAAAATTTCAAGTATAGAAATTGACGAGGCCAACAAACGGGTATCTGTATTCCTTAAGCCCGATCAGGTATCCTTGGCTATTGGCCGCGGTGGCGCCAATATTCGTTTGGCCAGTCAGTTAACCGGCTATCAGATTGATGTGTTCCGCGATAATGAAGAAGAGGATTATGATATCGATTTAGAAGAATTTGCAGATGAAATTGATGATTGGATTATTAATAACCTGAAGGCTATTGGATGCGATACCGCAAAGGATGTGTTAAATCTGAATGCGGAAGAAATTGCACGTAGAGCCGACCTTGAAGAAGAAACCGTAAAAGAAATATTGCGCATACTTAAATCCGAATTTGAGAATGAAGGATAATACCTAATTTAACACCCGAATGTCTGACACAACACAAACAGAAAAAAGAATATTAGCAGTTGCCAAGGAGCTGAACATAGGCGTGGCGCATATTGTAGACTATCTTAACAGCAAAGGCTTTAAGATAGAAAACAAGCCTACATCTAAAATTACGGCAGACATGTACGGTGTGTTGTTGGCAGAATTTTCACAGGATAAGGCCATAAAACAAAAGGCAGATAAAATCAGTCTCGGACGAGGAGCTTCTGCGACAACGCCACACGCCCAAGAAGAGCCTAAGAAAGAGATTGTCTCTAAGCGCGAGGAGAAAGAGATATTAATTAAAAATGTTACGGCCAAAGAAACGGTTGTAAAAGCAGAACCGGCTAAAGAAATTAAGCAGGAAAATGTGGCACCGGAACCGGAGAAGCCGGCAGAAGAAAAAGTAAAATCGAAAGCTCCTGCACTGGAAGGTCCAAAAATCTTAGGAAAAATTGATTTAGACCCCAAGCCAAAAGAAAAAGAAAAACAAGAGGAAACGCCGAAAACAAAGGGACGCAAAAAAGCGACAGCATCGGAACCCGAAGTTAATCCGGCACCCGAGCCCCCTAAGGCGCCAGAAGTCCCACCGGCAGAGCCGCCGGTACCGGAACAACCCAAGCCGACGGAAGTAAAGAAGACGGAATATGAGATTTTGAGTGGCCCCAAGGTATTGGGCAAAATAGATCTTAAGGCTATACAGGACAAAGAAAAAGCGGTGGCTCAGGCTCAGGCTCAACAAAAAGAGGCTCAACAAGAGAAAAAGCGTCAGCGTAAGCGCATTTACAGTAGCGATCAGAAAAAGCCAATGGGCGGCGAAGGGGCCAAGCGAGACCCTCATCAGCGCAGAGATCAGCATCAGCGTCGCGATCAGCATGGAAGAGGTCGCACAGACAAACCGGATCAACAGGAAGTTTCTGAAAAAGAAATTCAAGATAAAATTAAGGAAACCATGGCCCGCCTTGGAAGTGGCACAAAAGCTAAACCAACCAAGGCCGACTACCGAAGGATTAAACGTAAAGAAGCTGGTGCGGAGAAAGAAGTCAGCACGGGCAATGAAAAAGCAATTATTCAGGTAACAGAATTTATCAGCGTATCTGAGTTGGCCAGCCTGCTGGGTGTTGCCGTGGTGGAGGTTATCAAAACCTGTATGAGCCTCGGTATTATTGTATCAATAAATCAGCGTTTAGATGCCGAAATAATTGAACTTGTGGCTCACGAATTTGGTAAAGAAATATCCTTCATTAGTGTTGAAGAGCAAGCGGATATGGAAATTGAAGAGGAGCAGGATGACGAAGATAGTTTACTGCCCCGCGCACCCATTGTAACCATAATGGGACACGTTGATCATGGTAAAACATCACTTCTGGATTATATCAGGGAGGCTAATGTTGTTGCCGGCGAGGTGGGTGGTATTACGCAGCATATAGGCGCATACGAGGTTACTAAAGGCGAAAAGAAAATTACGTTTCTTGATACACCCGGACACGAAGCGTTTACGGCGATGCGTGCCCGTGGTGCAAAGATTACCGACATCGCCGTAATTGTTATAGCCGCCGACGATAGTGTGATGCCTCAAACCAAAGAGGCTATCAGTCACGCGCAAGCCGCAGGGGTGCCGATAGTATTTGCCTTTAACAAAATGGATAAACCGGGCGCAAATGCCGATAAAATACGCGAACAGCTTGCTTCAATGAATCTTCTGGTAGAAGAGTGGGGTGGTAAGTATCAAACGCAGGAGATATCAGCAAAAACCGGATTCAATGTGGATTTATTGTTGGAGAAAATATTACTTGAAGCGGAAATTTTAAACTTAAAAGCAAATCCGGACAAAATGCCCATAGGCTCCGTTGTGGAAGCCACCCTGGATAAGGGGAGAGGGTATGTTACAACGATTCTGGTGCAGGAGGGAACCCTCCATTCCGGCGACGCAATTGTTGCTGGAAGCAATTTTGGGCGCGTGAAGGCCATGTTCAACGAACGAGGCAACCGAATTCACGAGGCCGGACCCAGCACTCCCGTTCTGATACTCGGGCTCGATGGCGCACCACAGGCCGGAGAAAAAATAAAAGGCTATGAGGATGAACAGGAAGCGAAACAAATAGCAACCAAGAGAGCCCAAATAGTCCGCGAACAAGGAATACGCACGAAGAAACATATAACACTCGACGAAATCGGACGACGCCTTGCGCTTGGAAACTTCAAAGAGTTGAACGTTATCGTTAAAGGTGATTTTGATGGATCGGTTGAAGCGTTGTCAGATTCCTTATTAAAACTTTCAACACAGGAAATTCAAATCCGCATTGTATTCAGAGGCGTTGGCCAAATTACAGAAAGCGATGTACTGCTCGCTTCGGCATCTGATGCAATTATCGTAGGATTCCAGGTGCGCCCATCAGCAAGCGCTCGCAAATTAGCGGAGAAAGAAAATATAGAGATAAGACTATATTCAATTATTTATGACGCCATAAATGAAATTAAGAGCGCCATGGAGGGTATGTTGGAGCCTAAGATTGAAGAAAAAATTGTTTGCAATATTGAAGTGCGCGACGTGTTCAAAATCAGTAAAGTTGGAACCGTGGCCGGCTGTTATATGACGGAAGGTAAAATTAATCGCAACACCAAGGTGCATATCATCCGTGATGGTATTGTAATTTATACGGGAGAGCTCAGCTCGTTAAAGCGCTTTAAAGACGATGTGAAAGAAGTAAGCGCGGGAATGGAGTGTGGTATCACAATCAAAAATTATAATGACTTGAAGGCCGGCGATATCATTGAAGGATACGAAGAGGTTGAAGTTAAACGCAAGCTTTCATAGTATCTCGCCCAAAGACGATTTGAAATTAAAATTGAGTAAATTTGGGTATTAAAAAAAGAGCGTTGTTTCAGAAAAAATATTTAGTTATTCCTGTAATCCTGTTCCTTTCTTTTTCAGCATTTGATATTGTTGATTTCGAATACACCTCTAATTGGGAGAATACGTCCTAGATGGATTCAGACGGGAAACTTCAGAAGGCGCCTAAGGGCAAAATCAAGTTTTATTCTTTTGGTAGTATACGGTTCTATCCTGAAAAAGGAGAAGAATTTGCTCTATACCCCAAGAACTATAAATG
>BJGO01000147.1 GCA_014190535.1 Bacteroidota bacterium
AGGTGCCTGAGTAGTTGGGGTAGGTCCCCTCGATCATTACACCCTGTCCAGCCTTGTTTTGGAGTGCTGTTTTTAATTCGTCAACATTGTTAACCGGTTTATTATCAATCTTGGTGATGATAAATCCATCACGTATATCTGTGTTTTTTGCCAGTTTTCCATCATACAGCTTGGCAATTTTAACGCCACCGTTTATTCCTAATTTCTTTTTTTCTTCATTGGTAATATTCTGAAAGTCGGCGCCCAGGGATGCAAAACTACTTACCTGATCTTTTTTAACAATGGTAGTTTCACCATCAATATTTTTCAAACGAGTTGTTAAAGATTTTTCCTTATCGCCACGAAGAACAGTTACACTGATTTCGTCGTTTGGACGATAGCGGGAAACCTGTTCCTGTAATTCTGAAGTTGATTTTACACGAACATTGTTAATTGCAGTAATTAC
Source organism: Bacteroidota bacterium (assembly GCA_014190535.1). GTDB lineage: Bacteria > Bacteroidota > Bacteroidia > Chitinophagales > UBA10324 > BJGO01. The sequence goes on from BJGO01000147.1 coordinate 446, forward strand.
ATCCCCGGATTTGATGCCGGCTTCTGCCGCGGCAGATCCATCGTTTACCGCATCCACGTAAACACCTTCAAGAGTATTGATTTCATATTTTTTCGCGAGTTCCTCATTGATATTTGTGATGCTGACACCCAAATAACCGCGTTGAACTACTCCAAACTTTACCAGATCGTTAACAATTTTTTTGACAATATTCACCGGAACAGCGAATGAGTAACCGGCAAAAGAACCCGTTGGTGTTGCTATGGCGGAATTAATTCCAATCAACTCACCGCGCAGGTTTACTAAAGCACCACCACTGTTACCCGGATTAACTGCTGCATCGGTCTGTATAAACGATTCTATAGAACCTTTGTCTTTAAGGATGTTGATATTTCTGCCTTTGGCACTGATGATACCCGCTGTAACAGTACTTTCGAGGTTAAATGGATTACCAACAGCTAATACCCATTCCCCAACTTTTGTGCTGTCTGAATTGCCAAAACTGATAAAGGGCAGGTCGCCTGCATCCACCTTTATAAGAGCCAAATCCGTTGAAGGATCGGTACCGATTACGGTTGCAGGGTATTCTTTCTTGTTATTTAGTATAACGGTGATTTTGTCACCATCCTCAATCACGTGGTTGTTGGTTACGATGTAGCCATCATCAGAGATGATGACACCGGAGCCGCTTGACTCTTTAGGCTTGCCTCCACCGTAAGGATCCATACGGAAATTCCAGAAATCATTACCGAAAAAGTCTCGGAACGGATCGTAATTCAGGTTGTTGTTTTGCTGTTTAGGGGTATACGAAGTGTTAATGTGAACCACAGTTGGCGTCGTAAGTGCGGCTGCAGTGGTAAAATCAGAACTCGAGGCTAAGTAGTGATCTGAACTGCTTGCTTTGTAATTCGTAAACCGGACATTAGTAGGCTCTACTCCGAACTCCTTGGTGGAAGAAAAGGACTTACCGGAAAAGTACTTGAATGCAGATACTGTTACTACAGAGCTGCCCATAGCAACTAGAATAACTAAAAGCAGATTTTTTGTTTTCATAAGTGCAATGTTCAATTTTTTATGTTTTAAATGAATTCCCAAAAAGTATGCCTATTTAAACAACCAAAATTCATAAATATTATGTTTTAATGAAATTTTTATACGAATGCGAAATACTATAAATGAATGGGGAAAATAAAATGCTGATGTTCGTAACGAACGCCTCCTAATTCAAAGCACATGATTAATTTTATTGAGTGAAAATCAGTTTTGTTAAATATCAGGGTGCAGGCAACGATTTCATTATGATTGACGGGCGCGCTGATGACTTGTTTGAGTTAGAGGAATCTCTGATTAGAAAGTTTTGTGATCGTAAATATGGAATAGGCGCCGATGGTCTGATAATCATAAAGAATATGTATTCCCAAGATTTTCGGATGCTCTATTTTAATGCGGACGGAAAAGAAGGCAGTTTGTGCGGCAATGGTGCCCGGTGTGCTGTCATTTTTGCGGCAGAATGTGGCGTATTGTTCAACACACATTCTTTTTTAGCATACGACGGCGTTCATCATTTTACGATAACCGATCATAACCGGGTGCGAATAAGCATGAAAGAGGTTAGCCATATTGCTCAGCGAGATAACGCACTTTTACTGGACACCGGTTCACCTCATTTGGTTTTTAATGTCGATGATGATATTGAAACCCTAAACGTTTATGAAACGGGAAAGAAAACACGCTATAATCAGGAATTTGCTACAAATGGGGTGAATGTTAATTATATGCAAATCAGGTCTGACGGCATACGCCTGCGAACCTACGAGCGCGGCGTAGAACAAGAAACCGAGGCTTGTGGAACCGGTTGTGTAGCCGCCGCTATCGCTCAATCGGAATGGAGTAATTCTCAGGAATTGAATCAACATTATAAAGTAATTACGAATGGAGGTTTGCTTGAAGTGTCCTTCAGGAAGGAAGCAGGGGGCTATTCCAGTATCTACCTTGAGGGACCGGTTGTTCGTGTATTTGAAGGGAGCATCCACATATGACCAAGCACTTTTTAGTTGTTCTGGCATTAAGTCTCAGTATCCTGATTTTTACTATGTGTACCCGGCAGAATGAGATTGCTGTTAAACATTTACCGTTTGTATCCCTAACGGATAGCTCCGTACGTTATGTAGGAAAAGAAAAATGCATTACCTGTCATCATAACATTGAACAAACATTTCATCATACCGGAATGGGACAAAGCTGGGATCAGGCCACACCTTCCCGATCTAAGGCTCTCTTTGGAGGTCATCAGGTCGTTTACGACACAACAAATAATTTATACTATAAACCATTTTGGGTAGCGGATAGTCTGTTCATTAAGGAATATCGTTTAAGTAAAGGTGATACCACCTATCAACGCACAGAGTATATTCAATATATAGTGGGTTCGGGACAACACACGAACTCCCACATCTGGAACAATAACGGATTTCTGTATCAGGCACCGATTACATTTTATACACAGCAGGGCATTTGGGATTTAGCACCCGGATTTGAGGGTGGATTGAATAGCCGATGGAACCGTATTATTTCAACGGAGTGTATGAATTGTCACAATATGTACTCAAAACAGAATGGATTATCGGAGAATCGCTTTAGTGTTGTACAGCATGGAATTGAGTGTGAGCGTTGCCACGGGCCAGGATCCAAACATGTTGAAGATAAACTAAACGGTATAATTATTGACACCGCTAAATACACGGACTACAGCATTGTAAATCCCAAAAAACTACCATTGGATTTACAAACAGAACTCTGTCAGCGTTGTCATTTACAAGGTATAACGGTATTAAATGAAGACAAATCGTACTACGACTTTAAGCCGGGCATGTATTTGAGTGAAGTTATGAATGTATTCATGCCGCGATATAAAGGCGAGGACTCAAAATTTATTATGGCCTCTCATGCCGACAGGATGAAACAGAGTGCCTGCTATAGAGTATCAAAAAATTTAACGTGCATAAATTGTCACAATCCACACGTTACGGTAAAAAATACATCGGCTGATGTCTTTAACAACACGTGCAAAAGCTGTCATAAGGAAGATAATACGTGTACGGCAGTTCCGGAAACACGCAAGCTCAAATCAGATAATTGTTTTCAATGTCATATGCCTGAAAGTGAAACGTTAGATATCCCTCATGTTACAATTCACGACCATCGAATTCAAATACCAAACCAGCAGACAAAATCTGAAAATGAATTTTCGCATCTGGAGTGTTTAACGCAAAAAAATGCCAGCGATTTGCTTATGGCAGAAGGCTACCTGATGATGTATGAAGCTTTTGTTCAGAAACCAATTTTACTCGATTCGGCATGGCACTATCTTCTATTAACGGGTGAAAAAAAAACCAGACGCTATCAATACGCTCTTATACAGTATTACTTTTGGAAAAATGAATTTGACCGGATCATATCGGCATCTAAGGGATTATCTCCTGTGGACTGCAATGCCTGGACTGCTTACAGGATAGGGGAGGCCTACTATCAGAAACAGCAATACGAGAATGCGCTCGATTTTGTGAATCGGGCAACCGAACTCAAAAGCGAGGAACCGGACTTTATGAATAAAAAAGGAAAGGTATTGGTTATGCTCAATCGCCTTCAGGAAGCAAAGAATCTTTTCGAGCAGATCATTTATCTGCAATCAAAATATGAATCGGCGTATTCTAACTTGAGCTACGTGTATCTATTGTTAAAAAATGCGGAGTATGCATTACAGCTGGCAAACAAAGCACTGGCATTAAATCCGGACGCAGAGGATGCACAGTTAAATAAAGTTGCGGCGCTCGTTGCATTAAACCGAAAACAGGATGCCATATCCTTACTGAATACCTTCTTGCTCAATAATCCCTCTAACCAGAAAGCACGATTAGCTTTGCAACAGTTATTAAAATCATAATATGGTCAGGAAGAAAAATACCAGGGATAAATTTAAACGAATTGTAATTGCATTCCTTGCTATAATTTTATTGTCCGGGATGTTTCTTGCCTACGATTTTTATCATCGTTTTACCGACTCTAATATTGATTTACCCAATGATCAGCATGAGGGTTACCTCTATATACCTACCGGTACAGATTATGATCAATTACTCCTCATTATTGAAAAGAGCGATCAGGTAAAAAGTATCGAAACCTTTAAGTGGGTTGCCTCTCAACTGCGATTAAACCGAAATATTCACCCGGGAAGGTATAAGGTAAATCAGGGAATGAGCAACCTCCAATTGGTTCGCTTGCTGATATCCGGCAAACAGACACCTGTACGACTGACGTTAAATAAGTTCCGAACCAGAGAACAACTCGTGTCTTATGTTTCTGGTAAACTGGAGTTAGACTCCTTAACGCTGATAACAGCACTATCTGATGATGTATACTTACAGAAGTATGGCTTTAATCCGGATAATTGTATGGCGATGTTTCTGCATAATACGCACGAGTTTTATTGGAATACTTCTTTGGATAAATTTTTAAACCGAATTGTTACACACTATACAAACTATTGGAATGATAACAAACAAGCTAAATGTCGGGCGCTTAATCTTACACCTATCGAGGTTAGTATTTTGGCAAGTATTGTTGAAGAGGAGTCCAATGTAAATGATGAAAAACCAACAATTGCTTCTGTATATCTCAATCGATTGGCACAGGACAAACTATTACAGGCAGATCCAACCGTTAAATTCAGCTTAAAGCGTTTTGAATTACGTCGAATACTGAAATCGCATACGGAAATAAAATCACCTTACAACACATACCTCAACAAAGGATTACCGCCTGGACCAATCTGTACACCATCAGATGCTTCCATAAGGTCTGTTCTTAATCCGGCTAACACTGACTATCTATTTTTTTGCGCCGATCCCGAAAATCCCGGAAGACATCTTTTTGCAAGTGATTACAATGAGCACAAAAAAAATGCGAAGCGCTTTCATGAAAGTTTAAATGACAGACAAATCTTTAAATGATGAAACACCACGAAACGCCATTCAGCAGATTTGTACTTATTAATAAACTATACAAGGTATCCATTCGCATCAAACGAATTGTATTTTATCTACTAAAAAAAATGACGCTACCCGGATTTCAGGGGCAGTCGGTTTATGATGTTCTTGAATTTTTTTTTATTGAAATCGGAAGAGACTCGTTGCAGGTGCGTGCCACTTCAATCTCCTTCTATTTTTTAATGGCATTATTTCCTTCACTCCTGGTGATGTTTACGCTCATTCCCTACCTGCCTGTAACCGGGTTGCAGGAGAGTATTCTGAATGGCGCCCATTCGGTTTTGCCCGATATGGGGTATGAGTTTATTCAGCATACTTTGGAGAATTTATTGAATACCCAAAACAACAGCTTATTATCTATTGGTTTGATCATGTCTCTGTATTACAGCACTAGCGGCGTACTTGGGTTACTTGATGCATTCAATAAAATGTATCCGGCATTCAGAAAGCGAAAATTCATCAATAAAATTTTTGTGGCCTTAAAAATCAATATCCTTCTCATCGTTTTGTTAATTGTGTCTGCAACACTGATCATTGCCGGTAAATGGATTATTCCTTTAATATTTAACAATATTTCATTCTTCTCATCTTTCTCATATCTGTTTTTTGCTGTAGCTCAGTGGATCGTAACCTTATTGTGTATACTAACCGGAATTTCACTGATCTATTACTACGGTCCGGCAACACATGTTAAGTGGCGTTTCTTTAATCCGGGTTCTATTTTTGCAACTGTGTTATCCATATTGGCATCACTTTGTTTTTCATACCTGATGGACAATTTCAGTCAACTGAATAAAATTTATGGATCTATTGGTACACTAATTATCATTATGTTCTGGTTTTACTGGAACTCCCTGATATTGATGATAGGGTTTGAATTAAATGCGAGCATAGCCGTAAACCG
>BJGO01000148.1 GCA_014190535.1 Bacteroidota bacterium
GTTATTATCCGGTTGCTGATAATGGGGATGCGTATTATTCTGCGGCGTGTTCATCGGATTGTTATTATCCGGTTGCTGATACTGCGGCTGCGGATTAGTCTGCGGCCTGTTCATCGGATTGTTATTATCCGGTTGCTGATACTGCGGCTGCGGATTAGTCTGCGGCCTATTCATCGGATTGTTATAGTTCGGTTGCTGATACTGCGGCTGTGGATTAGTCTGCGGCCTGTTCATCGGATTGTTATTATCCGGTTGCTGATACTGCGGCTGCGGATTAGTCTGCGGCCTGTTCATCGGATTGTTATTATCCGGTTGCTGGTTCTGTGGCTGTGGATTTATGTTTTGTTGACTCGGATGATCCCATTGATATTTTGGTTTCTGAACCGGATTATTTTGGTTCGATGGACTTACGTTGTTAGGAACCGGCCTGTTGACATTGTTAGTTCCCGATTGTTGCATCGGGTTATTATTGCCCTGTTGAGCATTGGGAGCTACATCGTAGTTGTTTTGTTTGTTGATGTTCGATTGATTTCCCTGACTCTGTTGCAAGGTGCCATTATTATTCTGGATATTACCTGGAGCATCAAAGTTGTTGCCTTTGCTCTGATTTACCGGAGCATTAACCGGATTATTCGTATTCGCCGATCCGGCATTATTCATAATCTCTTGCTTAGTTACCGGTGTGTTCGGTGTATTTCCGGTATTAATCCCTCCGGCATTGTTCATTATATCTTGTTTGCTCACCTGCTCATTTAACACATTACCTGAAGCATTATTTACAGCCAATGAATAGAAGTTGGAGTAGCGATCACCTAAACCGCCATTATCTATGTTGTTGTTGGTATTGCTGGCAGTATTGAACCCGTGAGCTCCATAGTAATAATTGGTATTGACAGCGTTGTAGAATCCGTAAGGGTTATATCCAAATCCGGACCATCCATCCATATAACCATTGTAGTATCCATTCCAATAGCCATTGTTATATAATCCCCAGGGAGAATAGCCACCCCATCCCCAGCCACCGTTCCAGCCGTTCCAGCCATTCCAGCCCCAGGTGTTACAACGCCAGTTATTCCAGCCCCATCCGTTATTCCATCCCCAATTATTCCCTCCCCAATTGTTCCATCCCCAGGGTCTGAACCAGGCATTGCTGTATCCCCAGTAAGGATTATACCAGGAGTAAGGATAGCAAAAGGAGTTAGTGTACCAGGGATAGAAATTGTTCCACCCCCAATAATTAGGTCTGTAATACCACCAGCGTGTAGGACGATAAAAAAATCCAGCAGGACCAACATTCATTGAAAAGAAGGAGTTGTAATAAAGAGGATCATTCCACCAATAGAAGGGATAGGTATAAAAGTCGCTGAAATAACTATAGCCATAATAAGGCTGATAAAATCGTCTCAGTCGTTGTGAGTAGAAGTAATCATTTTCATCATAGAACACATAGTCATCATTGTTAAAATTATCCGACACATAATGATCATTTTGATTTGGATTCGATGGGTTGTTGTCAAACTGACCACTGCGGCTTTGTGAATCAAAAGGCATAGTGTTCTGAGGCTGAACCTGTTGTTGCTGTTGTTGTTGCTGAACCGGAGCATCGGATGAGGAGTAATACAAATCATCAGTATTGGAACGATATGTATTCCTGGTTGATGAGCAGGAAGCCAAAAACAGGATCAAAGCGCTGAGGATGTAGATGTAGTGTTTCATGATGTCTGTATTTTTATTGACTAAAAAAGTACGGTAAAAGTTTATTGTACATTTGCCGTAATTGTTCGTTACTCTAATACTATGCCAAATTTAACCAAATGAATAAAGAAATAACCAGCAGAAGCACAGACTATTCACAATGGTACAATGATTTAGTCATAAAAGGCAGTTTAGCCGATTATTCAGCCGTTCGTGGGTGTATGGTCATCAAGCCATACGGCTATGCTTTGTGGGAGAACATGCAGCAACAGCTGGATAAAATGTTTAAGGAAACCGGTCATGTAAATGCTTATTTCCCCTTATTTATACCCAAAAGCTTTCTTGCCCGCGAAGCCGCTCACGTTGAAGGTTTTGCCAAGGAATGCGCCGTGGTTACTCATTACCGATTAAAAAATTCTGACGACGGTCAAGGTGTGGTTGTGGATCCGGAAGCCAAGCTGGATGAAGAGTTAATTGTAAGACCCACCTCAGAAACCATCATATGGAATACTTATAAAAGCTGGATAAAAAGCTACCGCGATCTGCCCTTGCTCATCAATCAATGGGCAAATGTAGTGCGCTGGGAGATGCGTACACGTTTATTTCTGCGAACTGCTGAGTTCTTATGGCAGGAAGGTCACACAGCCCACGCAACCCGTGACGAGGCCATTTCAGAAACGGAGCGGATGCTGGATGTCTATGCAACCTTCGCAGAACAATGGATGGCAATTCCCGTTGTAAAAGGCGTGAAGACTGCTAATGAACGTTTTGCCGGCGCAGAAGAAACCTATTGTATTGAAGCATTAATGCAGGATGGTAAAGCCTTGCAGGCCGGGACATCACACTTTCTCGGACAAAATTTTGCCAAAGCATTTGATGTAACCTTTGTTACCAGGGAAAACAAGGAAGAGTTTGTTTGGGCCACCAGCTGGGGCGTATCTACACGCCTCATTGGAGCACTGATTATGGCTCACTCCGATGATGACGGACTGGTCTTACCTCCTAAACTGGCACCGCTTCAAGTTGTTATTATACCCATACATCGCAACGACGAACAACTTCAACAGATCAAAACTAAAGCCGAGGTCATTATGCAATCCTTAAAAAAAGATGGCATTAGTGTAAAATTTGATGATGACGACAAGCAAAAGCCGGGCTGGAAATTTGCTGAATACGAGATGAAAGGAGTCCCTCTTCGTCTGGCCCTGGGACCACGTGATCTGGAAAATAATACGGCAGAACTCGTTCGTCGCGATACTAAAGAAAAACAATCAGTAAACCTTGATCAGGTTACCGAGATCATACCTGCAATGCTTGATGCTATTCAACATAACATGTACAAAAAAGCTTTGGATTTCAGAGACCGGAATATTTATCAGGTGAACTCTTTTGAAGAATTCAAAGCAACCCTCGACGATAAAGGCGGATTCATTGCGGCTCACTGGGATGGCACTCCCGAAACGGAAGCCAAGATTAAAGAACTCACCAAAGCAACCATTCGTTGCATACCACTCAATAATACTAAGGAATCCGGTACTTGCATATTAACCGGCAAACCAAGTCATCAGCGCGTACTATTTGCTAAAGCTTATTAAATAACTGATATGCCTTCATCAAAAAAAAATAAAACGCCCGCCGAAAGAGATATCATCTACGAATCTTTAGTTACCCGCGGACAGATTAAACAAGTTGTGATGGAACACACAAAAAATCTGTTTCACAACATCATGTATTTATCGAGACAGATTGTTGAAGGGCTTCAACAAAAGCTCACTAAAGAGCAGATCAAACTGGAAGTTGGCATCAGCGAAAAATCGCCCTACGAAATCGAAGTGCGACTTAATGATGAGATATTGATTTTTTACATGCACTCAAACGTGTTCATGTTTGATCAGGATCACTATTTGTGGCAATCACCATACGTTCAGGACGATCTGAACCGAGGCTTTTGTGGTATGATCATGATTTACAATTTTCTTGCAGACTCATTTCGATATAATCGCAACTACGACACCGGATACCTGATTGGTCGCATTTTTGTGAATAAAGATGAGCACGTTTTTGTTGAAGGAAAAAGGCAACTGGGTTTTTTATATAACGACTTTGAAAATAACCTATGTACGAATGACCTCTTAAATCGTATTGTCGAATCTGCTTACATCTATGCATTGAATTTTGAAACCTTAGTACCACCATACGATATCGTTAAGGAATTAACCGTGCTCCAGAAGATCGAACAGAGCGGAACCATTCAACCACAAACCGGCAAGCGTATGGGATTTCGTTTCAGCGCCGACAAAGACGATATGACCCGTTGAACCTATTGCCGGTGATATCTTACAAACCAGTAAAGCAATCTTTGCGTAAAATACTCATCAAAAGATTTTAGAATATTGTCAATTCGCTTACCTTTAAGCAATTAATGATGAGACTATTTTTACACATACTATTATTGTTATTATCTCCGTTCCTGCTTCTCGCAGGTGACAAGAGTAGGTTTCACCCTGTTCATGCGCACACAACACAACAGGGCTTACATTTTAAAGAAAATAAAAATCAGTGGCATCCGAATGTACTCTATGCGGCTGAGTTGAACGGTGCAATTATTTTTCTTGAACGCACCGGCATAACCTATGTATTGTATGACCGTGATGACCTTGAAAAAATGCACCCTGCTGAAGGGCCTGTTACAGTGCACGCCCATGCTTACAAAGCCATTTTTGAAGGTGCTCAGCATCCAAGTCAGATTGACGTTTTTGATAAGTCGGAAACCTACTACAACTATTTCATCGGCAATGATCCGGCTAAATGGGCAAGTGATGTGCACGGCTTTGGCGAAATATATTACCACGATATCTATCCCGGAATCGACATCCGCTTCTATTTCGCTAACGGTCTGATGAAGTATGATTTTATCGTTGGACCGGGAGCAGATGCCGGTAAAATTAAAATAAGTTACTCCGGTATTGAAGGCATGAAGATGAAGAATAACAACCTTTACATTAACACATCTGTAGGTGACGTTATTGAAATGGCTCCGGTATCGTGGACTTTAAAAAACAGTACAAAAGAATTTGTAAACAGCGAATACAGACTAAGCGGCAACACCTTACAATTCAATATAAACAAGTACCCATCAGAACAATCCTTGATAATTGACCCTACCTTAATCTTTTCTACTTATACCGGGAGCACGGCCGACAACTTCGGGTTCACCTGCACCTATGATGAATCAGGCAATATGTATTTGGGAGGCTATGTAAATGGACCTATTGGCTTATACCCTACTACACCCGGCGCCTTTCAACTTGCATTCGGAGGTGGAACAAATACCACCGGTATACAATTTCCCTGCGATATGGGTATCTCAAAAATCAGTGCAGATGGCACCACACTTATTTACTCCACCTACCTTGGTGGCAATGATAATGAAACGCCTCACAGTCTGGTGGTAAACAATCTGAATCAGTTGGTCATATACGGGAGAACCTACTCCTCGAACTTCCCCGTAACGCCAAATGCGTATGATAACTCCTACAATGGCGGCGGCGATATCACGATCACAGTTATGAATGTTAACGGTACCGGTTTAGTAGGTTCCACATTTATAGGCGGAACCGATGATGACGGTGTTAACTTCAATGCTCAGGAATTTATTGGAGGAGGACTTAAGCGCAACTATGGCGATGATGCCAGAGGCGAAGTGATTTGTGATAACAATAACAACATCTATGTTGCCTCCTGTACTTTCTCCGGAAATTTCCCAACTTCAAACACTGCCATTCAAAACAGTTTAAGTGGTGGTCAGGAAGGTTGTGTGTTCAAGCTAAATGCCACTGCATCTGCGCTCTTATTTTCAACTTATCTTGGTGGCACAGCAGATGATGCCTGTTACTCCCTGGACTTAACCGCTACGAATACCATCTATGTAACCGGCGGAACATCAAGTAGTAACTTTCCCATCGGAAGCGGCGGATTGAATAATGCTTATCAGGGTGGTACTATGGATGGATTTCTTGTTCACCTGAATGCTACCGGCAGTGCTATTATCAACGGCACTTACATCGGTACCAACCAGGAAGATCAATCGTATTTTGTTAAATTAGATCTAGGCGGAAACGTTTATATCGTCGGACAAACCAAAGGGAACTACCCTATACAAAATGCAATCTATTCCGTTGCCAACAGCGGGCAATTTATTACTAAACTGGCACCTAATCTGAACAGCATTACCTACTCCACACGATTTGGAAGTGGCAATAACGACACCAACCTTTCACCAACTGCTTTTTTAGTTGATACTTGCGAAAATGTGTATGTATGCGGTTGGGGCGGAAACCTAGGTTTTGGTAACTGGCCATTTAATCAAAATAACATCAGCGGTATGCCGGTTACTGCCGATGCCTTTAAAAGCACTACCGACGGAAACGATTTTTACATCATCGTAATTAAAAAGGATGCGGAGTCGCTACTTTATGCCTCATACTTTGGCGGCGATAATGCCCTTGAGCACGTAGATGGAGGCACTTCCCGTTTCGACAGAAGCGGCATCATTTACGAAGCCGTGTGCGCAGGTTGCGGAGGTAATTCATCCACACCAACTACACCGGGTGTGGTATCTGAAAC
>BJGO01000149.1 GCA_014190535.1 Bacteroidota bacterium
GTCATCACTGCCACATCTATTTTTATTTGGATGCGCAGTGATAAAAATGAAACTAAATCTTGTCGTACATCCTACCACGAAAAGGAAGAATATTTCGAAAAAGGTGAATTCGAGGGATATAAAAATTTCTTTGACAAAATTCGCGGATCAGCTGATGATGGTTCATTTACCTATGCTGATTACTACAAAGCCAGAGAAGATGCAAAGTCATTTGCTGCTGCCGGAAGCAGAGGAGCCCTTAACATTGAATGGGAAGAGATGGGACCCGATAACCAAGGTGGTCGTGCCCGTGCATTGCTCATCGACCGAAACAACCCTAACCGTATATTCTGCGGAGGCGTTTCCGGAGGTATATGGGTAAGTAATAACAAAGGAGCATCTTGGAGTCCCGTTGCCGGATCTGAGGATTATTCCAATCTCACTGTTTCGTGTATTGCTCAGGCAGGAAATGGCAACATATATTTCGGTACCGGTGAATATTTTGGTTTCTTCGAGGCTTCAAATGTTAATGGTGCAACCGGATTCCCCGGTGGCGGAATTTGGTGTTCAACTAACAACGGTGAATCATTTTCCAATATACTCGATCCCGAATATCCGGCAAATGGTCCAACCAGTGGTTCAAACTTTGCATTCATCACAGCAATGCGCGCAGATCCTACCGATCCTAACCGGGTATACTTTGCCACGAATGTTACCGGTACAGCCTATAAAGGTATACGCATCATCAATGCCAGTACTAATGCTATCACAAACGCCGGTGGTTCTATTGTAGGCACCGGTCAGGATGTAGAAGTTGCCTCTGATGGAACCGTACACGCAATCGTAAATAAAAAATATTTTCGTTCAGCTGCCGGTGGTCAGAGTTTTGTAGCGGTGCCTTCTTCATCTGGATTACCACAATCCGGCTTATCAAGACTTGATATTGCAGTATCACCACAAGATCCCAATTATGTATACGCTTTGGCAACAAATTCAACAAATGCCGGAGATATCTTAAGAGGTATATATAAATCTACGGATGGTGGGACTACGTTTACCACAATATGTGGTCCTTCTCTTGCTAACAGTCCTGATTGGATGCCTATTACACAAGGATTCTATTGCATAGACCTTGCTGTTCATCCTTTGGATAAAGATGTATTAATATTTGGCGGCTTAGATGTTTACCGATATACTACCCAATCAGGAGCTAAGAAAATATCCAATTGGAATTACAGCGCCATAAGCAGCCAGTATGTTCACGCCGATATTCACCGATTTGACTTTGATCCAACCAATCCGGATAATATGTATGTGTTATCGGATGGAGGTGTAAACTGGACTTCAAACATACGTGCCTCTGAAGTTGATTGGGTTACCAAAAACAAAAACTTTATTACTACGCAATGTTACTCTGTTTGCGCCAAAAACTATACCGGTGAAATCTTAACGGGTATGCAGGATAATGGTAACTACTTTATTGATTTCACCGGAAATACCTCCAAGTTTGGTAGATTGATAAAGGGGGGAGATGGAGGTGATGTTGCGGTTTCAACAATTAATCCGAATATACTTTTTGCAGAATATATCAATGGATCAGTTGAGCGCTCCTCAAATAATGGTAATTCATTCGCTAATTTCTTTGATTGTAACATCGACTTTGCTCCTGCGGCGTCTAGTGGTGGTTGCGGCGGTAATGGTGAACCGGATGATGGAGCCCCCTTTATAGCTCAGTTTGAGTTATGGGAAAATATCTACGAAACGAATCCACTCAAAAGATCTAAATTTTTCATAGGTACTAACAAAGCTTTATGGTTGACTCAGGAGCCCTTAAATCTTCTCGAAATACCCACCTGGTTTAAAGTTTCTAAAACATCCTCTTCTGGCGGGGTGCTTAATGGGCCAGTTTCCGCCATCTCAGTTTCTAAAGATGGTAGTATCGTTTATGTTGGAACAGAGGCAGGTTCGTTATATCGCGTTAATGGTCTCGATACCGTGTTAAGCTACACAAACGATAATGGATCTTTAACGTTCAGTCCGGATAGTTTTAACATAACAACTACATTGATAAACAATTTTGGTAATCGTGTTATAACAGGTATCGATGTCAGCCAATCAAACCCTGACGTTGTCTTAGTAACGCTCGGTCGTTACGGTCAGTCTTCCTATGTATTTAAATCTACGAATGCCAATACTGCTTCGCCAACGTTCACAACCATTGATGGAAGTGGTCTTCCTAAAATGCCCGTTTACTGTTGTATTATGGACAAACTTGATGAAGATAAAATTATGATTGGTACCGAATTGGGAGTATACTCTACATCTAATGGTGGTGCAAGTTGGACTATTGAAGACAATGGACTACCGCGTGTTCCGGTTCTGAAATTTTATCGTCATTTCCTTGGTGATCAGGACAATGTGATTTTAGCTTCTAGCTATGGCCGTGGTATCTTCAGGACTAAATCTTTACAGTTTACCTCTGTACCCGAACAAAACGGATTTATATCAACGAACAACAAATTAACAATTTATCCGAATCCGGTTCAGGCTGAATGTAAAGTGTCGTTTATTCTTCCTCAATCAGGTGATGTTCAAGCTGTTATTTACTCAATGGATGGCAAAGAGGTTAAGTCTGTTCAATACAAAAACCTTACACCGGGCAACAGATTAGAAAACATAGATTGTCGTGACTTGAATAATGGCACCTATATCATTAAGATATCAGGTAAAGGTCTAAACCTTGCCAGCAAAATGGTAGTCCTACAATAGGCACTTCAATTACATTCAAAATAATCATAATAAAGAAAATAGCCGCCCTAAAGCGGCTATTTTCTTATACATACGTAAAATTATTATAAGAATTAAAAGGAGATAATCTAACTTAATTGACAATATTTGCGTAACAATGGCTATGTCCAGAAATAATGCACTGATTATTATGTTCCTGATTTTTTTTATCAGAGAACATTCTAAAGCACAATGTGCTTTCGGAGAATCTTGGACAGCAGATCCACAACCAACAAATAACACTTATCAGGCGGGTCAGGCCGTCAATTTTTGTTTTACCGTTGGAGGTTTTACTCAGACATCATCTAACTGGATGCATGGTTTTGTTTTTAATTTTGGTCCGGGCTGGGATTTATCAACCCTGGTTGTTACACAAATTCCAAATTCGTGTTCAGGTAATGGTTACTGGCAATATTTTCCATCTTGTACCAGCACAGGATCAGGACAAACTTCAGGTCCGGGAGTATATTTTGATTATGCTACTCCTTTTAATCCCCCGGATGGAAATCCAGGAAATAATTTTGGTGATCAGAATTTAAATAATGCTTGTACTTGGGTTTTATGCTTTAAAATACAAGTGGCAAGCAATTGCAATAGTCAAAACCTGAATGTAGGTATAACCGTTACCGGCGATGGCACAACCGGTTCATGGGGTGCCGGTGGCACAGCATGCGCTGGCACATTAAATCCAGGCATTACCGGAGTAAACTGTACATTACCTTGCGATATGGAATTAAATTTTACCAGCACCAATCCGGGATGCGCAAATAATAACGGTGAAATAACGGTTGATGTATCAAACGGTTTTGCCCCCTTTACCTATGCGTGGTCGAACGGTGAAACAACACAAACTGTTAACGGATTGGGTTCGGGAGAGTACACGGTTACCGTTACTGATGGCACGGGATGTGAATTGGCCAATGCGCATTCAATTGTTAATACAGACTCTTCACTAACTACTGTAGCTCTTCTTGCCGACATTCAGTGTTTTTCATATTGTACCGGTTCTTTGGGCGCATATCCACTGATAGGAATTCCACCTTATACATATAATTGGTCCAATGGGCAAACTGGTCAATTTATTGATAATCTTTGTGCGGGCACCTACACGGTGACTATGGTCGATGACAATCAATGTTCAAGCAATTTTACATTTGACTTAACTCAGCCATCGGCTCCAGATTATACGCTTACTGCAACGGATGCCTCTTGCTATCAGAGCGGAGATGGGACTGCTAACATTAATATCACAACAGGAAATCTCCCGGTAAACGTCATCTGGCAACCATCAGGTCAGACGGCTTTCAATGCAACATTTTTGACTCCCAATACCTACGTGGTAACACTCACCGATGCAATCGGCTGTACCCTTACTGATTCCGTGAGTATCTCACAACCGCCCAAAATAAAAACTGATATCGCCATTGTTGATGTAGATTGTTATGGTTTTAGCTCCGGCAGTATAACAGCGACTCCCGTAATAGGAATTGCACCATTTACTTTTCTTTGGAACAATGGGGAAACATCAGCAACCATTTCAAATTTGACATCCGGGGTCTATTCAATGACTTTTACTGATGCAAATAATTGCACAGCTGATACATCAGTTATTGTTCAACAACCTGCTTCCATGATAATCAATTTCGATATGCAACCTGCAAGTTGTGAGATATCAGAAGATGGTGTACTGTTGGCCATCCCTCTAGGAGGCACTTCACCATATCAATTTATCTGGAGTGTAAATGGAAACACCAATACTGTTACAGGTTTAAATCCGGGTACATATGCTGTAACTGTTACGGATGCTAATAGTTGTTCGGTTGCAGACAGCACAATCCTGGTTGCTGAGCCTACATTTACTGTTGATGCCGGTTCGGATCAGTCCGTCGTTAATGGATACACCATAGACCTTATGTCTTATCCTTCAGCTTCAGGTAATTATTCGTATTTATGGACTCCCTCTAACGATATTGCTAATCCCTATATTTATAATATTACGGTTAAGCCATCTGAAACAACCACATACACAATCACCATTGTTAATCAGGATAATGGTTGTACCGCATCCGACGATGTAGTCGTTGAAGTTATACCTAACCCTTATCTTTTTATCCCGACCGCATTCTCGCCGAACGGTGATGGTTTTAATAATACGATTTTCCCCATTCCCGGTGACGGAGTAACTATAAATTCATTCAGAATATATAATCGTTGGGGTCAAATGGTTCATGACAGTGTCATAAAGCTGGCTTGGGATGGTACATTTAATGGTAATGAATGCCCTATCGGTGTATATAGTTATTATTGTGAATATAATACCTTGGACGGAGTGGTATCCAGGAAGCAAGGCACGTTTTTATTGATGAGATAACTATCTCATTGATCTACGTTCGTATCAGAATAACTAGATAGGCAGTAAAATAAATTACAAATGAATGACTTCATTATAGGCCGCCGCCGCCGCTTCCATAATAGCCTCACTCATTGTAGGGTGCGGATGAACGGTTTTGATTAGTTCATGCCCGGTTGTTTCCAGTTTTCTTGCGGCTACAATTTCAGCTATCATTTCCGTGACATTTGCACCAATCATGTGCGCTCCTAAGAGTTCACCATATTTTGCATCGAATATAACCTTTACAAAGCCTTCTTTGGCTCCGGCGGCGCTGGCTTTTCCTGACGCACTAAATGGGAATTTGCCTACTTTGATATTAAACCCTGCTTCCTTAGCGGCTTTTTCGGTATAACCAACGGAAGCAATCTCGGGGGAGCAGTACGTACAACCCGGTATATTATTGTAATCAAGTGGTTGAGGTTTATGACCTGTTATGTTTTCAACACAAATAATACCTTCAGCAGAAGCTACGTGAGCCAATGCCTGTCCTTTAACGATATCACCTATAGCATATAGGCCTTCCACATTTGTCTTGTAATAAGAATCAACAATAACTTTTCCTTTTTCAGTTTTAACACCACATTGTTCTAAGCCCAGATTTTCAATATTTGAAGTAACACCAACTGCAGAGAGCACAACATCACACTCAATCTGCTCCAATCCGGATGCAGTTTTCACAGTGACTTTACAGGTGGTTGAACTGGTATCTACTTTTTCTACAGATGCATTAGTTATAATTTGTATTCCTTTTTTCTTGTAGATCTTTTCTAATTCTTTGGATACATCTTCATCCTCAACCGGAACCAAGTGAGGAGCATATTCCACGATGGTAACTTTAGTTCCGATGCTATTGTAGAAATAAGCAAATTCAACGCCGATGGCACCTGCGCCAACAACAACCATAGACTTTGGTTGAGCAGATAAACTCATTGCTTCTCGATATCCAATAATTTTTTTTCCGTCCTGCTTGATATTTGGCAATTCACGACTGCGACCACCTGTAGCCAATATGATATGTTTGGCAGAATAGGCTAGGGTATTACCACTGGCGTCAATCACCTCTACTTTTTTACCCGGTTTAATTTTACCGGTTCCCGTAATCACATCAATCTTATTCTTTTTCATAAGGAATTGAACACCCTTGCTCATTCCGCCG
>BJGO01000150.1 GCA_014190535.1 Bacteroidota bacterium
CCTGACATGTTAAATGCTCGGGGGTTTTGTTTTTTTATATTACAGCCGCGATGCACTATTTTTTAGTGTGTTTATGATTGAACACAATAGAAAGTACAGAAATGGGATATCTTGTAATTAAAGCTTCCTTACAAATCGGCCAGCTATTAACTAAATCAAGAACACTACAAAGAACGTTGATAGTAGATCTTCGAACTACATTTTTAATTACCCGGCACTTCAGTGCCGGGAATAAAAACGGTAAAATAAAAAAACGGGCTTTAGCCCAACGTGTTCTCTAACACTATAACGTTCATTCACGCGCGAGGGAGGATCGATTCGTCTTGAATTTTCTTTTGGAGCTTTTCTTTGTTTCAAGACAAAGAAAATCAGATGATACTTTTTTTGATTTAAAACAATGTTTGGGATAAAGTCCTTTATGGAGAGTGGATTTTTCCTTCCTGCCTGCTAAAGCCGACAGTAACTAAACGATAAGCGAGGTTATTACTCGTGAACTAAGTCTGTAACTTACTCTGCCAAAGCCGACAGTAACTAAGCGATAAAGAACTTTTTCCTTATATATCACCGCAACCCTATCCCAACCGCAAAGAACCCTGCGCATATTAACATAGCGGAATAGCATAAACTCAGTTAAAGCAAGGTTTAATTACCCGGCACTTTAGTGCCGGGAGTAAAAAACAAAAAAGGCTTTATTCCAAATAAAAAAGGCCGCCCTCCCGGACAGCCTTTATTTATTAAAATAGTATTCTTGCTTACTCCTTCACCACCTTATATACCTGTTGCGTGTTACCATTGCCTACAAGTACTAAGTACACGCCTGCGGCGTAATCGCTCATGTTATAGGTGATGGTATTATTGCCACCAATCAGGGCTTCGTTTTCGTTCAGCATTACCCTGCCCAATAAATCGGTGATGCGTATGGTGGTTTGTGTTTCGCTTACTGCGTTGATGACTACGTTGATGTTCTTATTGGTGGGGTTGGGATAGAGCACAACGGATGCTGTATTGACAATCTCGCCTATACGACACTCATTTATGATAACATTTTTGGAAGCAGTTCCCAGATAGCATATTCCGGATACCGTAACGCTATAGGTACCGGTCTCGCTAACTGCAATGGATTGCGTGGTAGCTCCGTTGCTCCATTGATAGGTGCTTTCGGGATAACCACCATTTACGGTTAGAATTGCGGGGCCGAAATTTCTGCATAAAACTGACGGGCCGGATATGGATACCATCAGAACACCGGGTAATACCTGTTGCGTCACCCTGAAACCCTGCGCCGTGCATCCTGTTGCGTCGGTTACAAATACAGAGTAAAGTCCGGGGTTGCATAAATTATTAATCACCTGTGATGTGGCGCCGGTATTCCATACAAAATTATAGGGGGCCGATCCACCCGAAACAACAGCGCCAATTGATAAAAGGCAATTATAATAAATCATATCGCCACAAAGGTTTTCCGGCGTTGTATTGTCGTAAGTGGTAATGAGCATAGGCGACAGCGTTAGATGCAGTGTGACTGCCGAGTCGCATCCAAGGGCATTGGTTCCTGTCCAGGTATAGGTACCATCCTGCGTGTAGGTATTTCCGTTCCACGTAAACGAGCTACCGCATACAACGGTATCTATAGTTGTTGAACTGGCCTGACGAACAGTAATAGTTTTCGACGCAAAACCCTGATAACAAAATCCATAAACCGATAAACTGTATGTGCCACTTTGAGTAACGGTTATGGCTTGGGTTGTTGCTCCTGTGCTCCATTGATAAAAACTCGTTGGATATGCTCCATTGGCAATGAGTACTGCAGGTCCTGATGAACTGCATATGGAAACCGGTCCGCTGATTGTAAGATTCAATAACTCAGGTTGTGACAATTTTAAAGTATTTATGGTATCAGCACTACATCCATTGGCATCCGTTACGGTTATACCATAATTAGCCGGAATACATAAGTCGGATAAGGACGATGATGTTGCTCCTGTACTCCATAGATAAGTGTATGGTGGTGTTCCACCAATAACTTGCGATGTAATACTCAGTTGACAGTTAGTATATATTGCATCAAAGCATAAATTTTCGGGTGTGGTATTATCAAACGTCATAACGGATATAGGCGTTAACGTCAGATGCAGTATGACTACCGAGTCGCATCCAAGGGCATTGGTTCCTGTCCAGGTATAGGTACCATCCTGCGTGTAGGTATTTCCGTTCCACGTAAACGAGCTACCGCATACTACGGTATCTATTGTTGTTAAACTGGGTTGGCGAATAATAACTGTTTTTGATGCCGGATCAAATAACGCGCAGGACGAATTACTATATGCCGATACGCTGTACGTTCCACTCTCCACAACCAAGATGGATTGTGTTGTAGCCCCATTGCTCCATACATAATTCGAATTTGCAATACCACCAACCACTGTTAGCACAATTGGACCTTGATTACTACAAATAGATGATGGTCCAACAATAGACAAACTATAATAAGCAGGATCAACAATCACAATAGCAGAAGTAGTTGCTGATGCCGTGCAACCGCGGGTATCTGTCACCGTAAAGGAATATATTCCCGGGTTGCAAAGGTTGTTTAATTGCTGTGTTGTTCCTCCATTATTCCAAATGTATGAAAAAGGCGGTGAGCCCCCAATGACCGTTGCTCCAGTGGTAAGTAAACAATTGTAATATACACTCCCCCCACACGCATTATCCGGTCCAACATTATTATATGCTGATGCCCATATGGGTTGAATAGTAAGATTCAACTTGGCCATGGTATCGCAGCCGCCGGCAGTTGTTCCATTCCAGGTATATGTACCACTCTCATAATAGGTTGTTCCATTCCAGGTATATTCCGTACAAGAAAATACAGTATCTGTTTGTACAGAGTCCGGATTAATAACAGGTGAAGAAACCACTCTGGAAAAAGTACAGGTTTCACTTGCAATGGTAATTTCAAAAAAAGCCAATCCAACGTTAGCCGGAGTACCACTTATATTAACTGTCAACAAACCGGCACCTGAACTAAGATAACCTGCGGTAAGCGTAGCTACTAATCCGGTAACACCGGTAGAATTTACGCTTTGAGCCTGAAAGGGCTCTGCATTTGTTGATGTATAGGGTATTTGGGAGCTTACACCTGTAGCTGGTTTGCAAGTAAACAGATTACCTGAATTCAAGGTATTGGAACAATTAAGTGAAATAATAGCCAACTGATCCGTTCCGGTTGTAAATGAATTCATTCCGGAATATGGAGAAAACTCATCGGGGTTGCTGTTACACTTAGATCGTATCTGAAACTCGTAAGTGGTTAGTTGTAACAAATTCGGAATAAGCACATTAGTTGAGGTACCGCTGATAATCATATTGCTCCAAGGAATAGTACCGCTTTTACGATAACGAAGATTATATTGTATGGCTCCGGGAGTTAACAGCCAGTTAACTTTGGCAGAGGTAGGTGTTATGTCGGTTGTTTCTATATTAAATGGCGGCAAACATAAAATACCCTGGCTGTTTAAGGTTGTAAACGATGTTATCGGCGACAGTTGAGATACAACAGTTCCATTTTGAGAGCACTGTGTTCTGATTCTTATCTGATAGGTAGTATTTGTCTGCAAACCGGTTAGGGTGATACTCGGATTGATTCCGGAGACTATCGTCGTAGTTTGAACCGATGTGCTTACATTTTTTACCAATACACGATACTTGCTGGCACAGGGAACCGCCGGCCAGGAGACTGTAGCGCCGCTCTGCGTTATGTTAGTTACGATTGAAGCTGTATTTATCTTCGGGCAAATGCTGTTGTTAAGTGTAATGCTGTTACTTGTTGTACACCCGTTAACATCTGATACGGTAACGGCATAACCTGCCGGAGACAGATTTGTTAATGCAGAGATGCTGGAACTGTTGTTCCAAAAATAGGTATAAGGAGCACTGCCCCCTGAAACAATAACGGTCAGGCTTCCGTTTTGAAGCCCGCAGGTTGGTTGAACTGATGTAAACGTAGCTGACAGATTATTACAATCCTGTGCCGTAACTATTGTTATTGTAAGGATAAGCAGCGTTAAGCTCAATAGAAATTTATGTACCATAAGATAATATCACACAAACTTAGAAATCAGAGAGCACACTGTTAATAATAATCGACGAATCGAACTATTTTTGCCGTTAATGAACTCAATTAAAGGTTTGAATTTATTTATTATACTCTGCTTTGTCCTGATGACATCATCTGCCTTTAGCCAGATAAACGAGGAGTGTTTGGCCGGTTTGAAAACGGGTATGTTTATGTATCCCGGCTATGGTTCTGATGTTACCATTAAGCGAACCAAAAAGCGACAGATTGAAACATATAACGATACAAAATCTGTCATTTATCTTAAAATTTTCTGGCCATCAGCTCAAGATTATGAACTAACCTTTATTAAAGCCAAAGGAACCAATACCGGGTTCAAAAAAGGTGAAA
This sequence comes from Bacteroidota bacterium, assembly GCA_014190535.1. Classification (GTDB taxonomy): domain Bacteria; phylum Bacteroidota; class Bacteroidia; order Chitinophagales; family UBA10324; genus BJGO01. The sequence continues at coordinate 4,466 of BJGO01000150.1, forward strand.
AATTATATGTGCGAATTACAACGTGCAAGAACGGCTTGTACGAATATGAGTGCAGATCAAATTCTTATGGTGACCATCACGGCACTATACAGAAAATCAGGTAACCCCTATTCTCCTGCCATATCGGATATTGCCTGCCATTCTTTTTCGGATACCGGCATAACACTCAAACGGGCATTACGCACTAGTCCAAACTGCTGAAGGTCCTCGTGCGCCTTTATTTGGGATAATGTTACAGGCTTGGCTAATGAGCGAATCGCTTTAATCTCTACACAACTCCAGTCACCTTCGGTAGCAGTTGGGTCAGGTTGTGCTTTTTTGTTCAGTTTGCATAGGCCAACGATTGCCATATCGATATTACTATGGTAAAACAACAGTTCATCACCCTTTTTCATAAGTCGTAGATTGTTACGTGCCTGATAATTTCGAACACCGGTCCATAATGTAGTCTTATCTTTTTGCATAAGTTCCCACCCGTATTCCTCCGGATCGGATTTAATAAGCCATCGATTCATTACTATCGTTTTTTAATTACGCTGTAAACATAAAAAAAAGCGGTGCTTGTTCAGGCACCGCTTTTGTATTTTGACTCGTCAAACAATCAAGCCTGCTCTTCCTGTTCACCCTCTGCTTCAGGAGCTTGAGGGGTATCATCAGATTTGTCTAATTTATCTTTCAGATTAGATAAAACACCTAAGTCGCCAAGCGTTGACTTCTCGATTTTACGGTTGATGTTTTTCAACTCGTTGCGAGTGTCTGTACGGTCTTTATCCGCCTTAACAGCCTTGTCTTTCTTTTCCTCCTGCATTTTATCATCATTAACTTTTGAATGCGATACAAGAATCTTTTTCTGTCCGCGGTCAAATTCAATGACTTTAAATTCGAGTGTTTCATCCAATTCAGCCAGCTTACCGTTTTCTTTCTTAAGGTGCTTGCTTGGTGAGAATGCTTCTATACCATAAGGAAGTGATACCAATGCACCTTTGTCGTCCTTTTTGATAATTGTACCCTGGTGAATTGATCCTAATGGGAAGGAGGATTCGAATGTATCCCACGGATCCTCTTCGATCTGTTTATGACCAAGAGACAGTTTACGATTTTCTTTTTCAATCTCAAGTACAATCACATCGATAGAATTTCCGGGTTTGGTAAACTCATTCGGATGATGAATACGCTTAACCCAGCTCAAATCGCTTACGTGGATAAATCCGGTAATGCCATCGGCCAGTTCAACAAATACGCCGTAGGCGCTTGTGTTTCGAACGGTTCCGGTATGACGGGTGCCGACAGGGAAACGAGTTTCAATTTCGCTCCAAGGATCGGGAGTAAGTTGTTTTAAGCTAAGTGACATTTTGCGCTCTGCACGGTCAATGGTAACCACCAAAGCTTCGTATTCGTCGCCAAGTTTGAAGTATTCTTTAGAGTTAATTGGTGCATTTGACCAGGAAATCTCCGACACGTGGATAAGACCTTCAACACCCGGATTAATTTCCAGGAATGCGCCATAATCTTCAACATTAACAATTTTACCTTTGATCTTAGATCCAACCTCGATGTTGTTCTCAAGAACATCCCAAGGATGCGGAAGCAATTGTTTCAGACCAAGGCTGATACGTTTCTTTTCATCATCATAATCCAATACAACCACATTAATTTTCTGGTTGATTTTAAGCACTTCGTTCGGGTGCGTAATACGACCCCAAGAAATGTCGGTGATGTATAACAAACCGTCAACACCGCCAAGATCGATGAAGGCACCGAAATCGGTAATGTTTTTAATTGTTCCTTCGAGTACCTGTCCTTTTTCCAGTTTACCAATGATTTCAAGA
>BJGO01000151.1 GCA_014190535.1 Bacteroidota bacterium
GTTAAAAAAGAACAAGACATCCAGATTTATCAGCCGGAACGATGGAACACGATTCTGCAACACGTAAAACAATGGTCACAGGAAAATCAACTCTCTGAGGATTTAATGACCAAACTATTTGAATTTATCCATCAGGAAAGTATTCGAAAACAGAGTATGGTCATGTACGGTAAAGTCATCGAGCCAACCGAATCCTGATTATTTAATCTTACTTATTTTTTATGAGCTAACACGTATATGATAAAAGTCATAACACATATCGTACGATAATTCTATTTTTAGGGTATGAAACACATATTGGTTCCAACAGATTTCTCGACTTGTGCATCCAATGCACTCGAACATGCTTGTAATATTGCTCAACACTTTGGTGCGAACATCACGCTGATGCACGTATACCCTATTCCGGTTGCCGCTTCTGATGTACCCACTGAGCTAATTATTGCCAATCAGTTTAAAGAAGAAGCGGATGTTAACATAGCTAAACTCAAAACCCGTATAAATCAGTCACACCCTGAGATCCATGTGCAAACTGTGATTAATGCAGGTGATGCCCCAACCGAAATTGATTTTTATCTTAAAGAAAATACGTGTGACTTGGTTGTTATGGGCACAACCGGTGCGGGAGGCTTCAAGCGCATAGCCATTGGTACCACTACCGCAAAAGTCATTAACCATATACAGATACCCTTAATGGTTATTCCGGAAAACAGGCCATATAGTGATATCCGACATATTGTTGTTTCTACTTCATTTGAACGTAATGAAATAAACCACATCAAACACATCTATGAATGGTACAAGGAGTTTAACTGTAAAATCACCTTACTAAGAGTTGATGATATCACAACCTATCAGGACGATAAATCATCAAGTCAGGTAACTGAATTTCTTAAACACCTTAAGGATGCTATGCATCATTTGGAACCGGATACGGTCGTAATTAAAGGCGTGGATGTGTCTTCATCCATAATTGAGTATACGAAAAGCGCTCAGGTTGACTTATTGGTAACCGTTCATCAGCATAGAGGTTTTTTCTCAAAACTAATTTTTCCAAGTATAACCAAGGAAATTGCCTTTCATCCGCCGGTACCTATGCTGATATTTAACAGGCACAATTAATTACTGCTTTACAAATTGAAGTGTTTGCCGTTTGCCATCACTGCTACTGATTTCCATAATATAAATTCCCGGTGTAAGATGCTTAACATCCATAATTTGTGTTTGTGAACGATTGACACCGGCCACCAGCTTGTACAAAATCAATTGGCCCATTGAATTGTAGATCAAAATATTAAGATCCTGATCTACGGGTGCTATTGTATGGATTGATAAATTATCCTGAGTTGGGTTTGGAAAAACCTGAATAAGTAAGGAAGAATTTGGATTGGCCTGATCCAAACGCTGAGCCGGTGTAACAAATTGAATGCTGTTGCTGTACGCTGAAAGTTGCAGTGGTTGCGTTTGACAGCGAGTACAAATTTGCACCTCATAGGTAGTGCTGTTGGTTAACCCATTCAAAACATAGGATGAAGCGGTTCCGCTATTAATCAAATTGACTGTCCACGTAGAAGAGCCCAGCGGTCGATAGCGAACACGATACCCTGTTGCACCAGATACGGGAGTCCATAATACGGTAGCCGTTGAAGCAGTAACCGCATTAATATTCTGACCTGAAGGCGGCTGACAATTTACGGCCCCGCCTGAGGTTGTAAACGTGCTGATTGCAGTCCATTCGGATAACCACGAACCATTTGCATTACACTGACTTCTAACACGAAGTTGATACGATGTTGAGGCAGAAAGATTGTTTAATTGATATGATGGTGTGGTTAAATTATTAACCGATATCCAATTGGTTGTTCCGGATATGCGGTATTGTAATCGGTATTTAACCGCACAATTTTGTACAGTCCAGTTAACTGTAGCCTGCGTATTCGATGGAGTTATGGTTGTAATGGAAGGTTTAGGGCAACCTGAGAACACCAGTGCGGCTGAGGTATCTGAAGCCTGACAACCGGCATTAGAGGCACTAACGATTACTCGGTAGGTGCCGGCTTGTGATGCTGTATACGAACTCGAAGTTGCTCCTGAAATGTTTACGTTGTTTAATTGCCATTGATAGTTGAGCGATGGATTAGAGAGTGCATTTAAGGTTACCGATTGAACACAATTCGCGGGCATAGGTGTGGTAATAAAAGCCTTGGGTTTACAATTTGTATTGTCAACGAGCTTCAATATGGAGCCTGACTGAATCTGAACGACATATAACTCACCATAAAGATCCTCTCCAAATCCAACATGCTGATTATTGGAACCATCGACCAGGTTTGTTGAATTATATGCGTTGTTGGGTGTCAGCGTCAGAGCTCTGATGAGTCCGGTGCAATAATCGGTGAAAATGTATTTACCCCATAAACTGTTTATCTGCGAACCACGGTATACAAATCCACCGGTAACCGAGCAATCCCCATTCAGATGCTGATAAACATGAACCGGAGGAGTGAGCGCAGACAATGCCGGACAACCTGATGCATTGTATACAACATTACCTTCATAGCAACGCCACCCATAATTCTGACCACCACTGGCCCCTGCAGGCTGCCGGTTAATTTCTTCCCATATATTCTGACCCACATCTCCCATCCATAAGTCGCCTGTGATGCGATCGAAACTAAAACGCCATACATTTCTTAATCCATAGGCCCATATCTCCGGCTGAGCATTGGGTGTACCAATGAAGGGATTTGTTGAAGGGATACTATAATTTAAAGAGGATGATGACTGATCAACATTTATTCGTAATAGCTTTCCCAATCTTGAATTGAGATTTTGAGCAAGATTTTGCGGATCACCGCCACTGCCTCCGTCGCCCAGAGAAATGTAGAGTAACCCATCCGGGCCAAATTTTATACACCCCCCATTGTGATTCGTAAAAGGTTGTTGTACTGTTAACAGGGTAAGTGCACTAGCTGTATTAGCCTGCAGGGGATTTGAGGCGCTTCGGGTATAACGGGCTACTACACTGCTACCGCTACCTGTCCCTGTTGTGTAGCATACATAAAAGTATCCATTCACGACATAGTTTGGATGGAAAGCAAGACCAAGTAACCCCTGCTCACCCCCACTGCTAAGCACAATGGATGATATATCCAAAAAAATGCTTGGCGATGCAGTTCCGGGCACCAATACCTTGATGCGACCGGCTTTTTCGACAACATACAATTTATCGTCGCCGGCGTGAGTGATATCCACCGGTGCAGAGAAACCTGTTGCAAAGGTTTGTAGGGATATATTTTGAGCGGTGAGATTATTTGCAAATAAGAGCAATACTAGTATTGGGGTAAGACTGTAGTTGGATTTCATATTTTTGATTTGTAGCACTAAATTAAACCCTAAAAGCCCTTATTTTTAAGTGCATATGAACAATTGTTGAAAATTTCTATGCAACGTCATCATATTTGTCTTTGTTGACTTTAGAATTGTGCTAAACAGTGAATATTATAGGACTTAAAGCTTTGCAATGCCGTGAATTCTTGTATCTTCGCGCCTCAAAATTTTTAATCACAATGCCCGTAAAAATCAGATTGCAACGTATGGGAAGAAAGAAAGCTCCTTTCTACCACATCGTAATCGCCGATTCTCGTTCGCCGAGAGATGGCCGTTTTATTGAGAAAATCGGCACCTACAACCCAACCACAATCCCAGCCAGTATCGACATCAGCAGCGATTCGGCTCTGACGTGGTTAGAGAAAGGTGCTCAGCCAACCGATACGGTTCGCAAGATTCTCTCTTTTAAAGGCATTCTCTTTCACAAGCATTTGCTTCGTGGCGTAAAGAAAGGCGTTCTCACTCAGGAACAAGCCGACGTTAAATGGACTCAATGGCAAAACGACCATAGTCTTAAACTCAATGCCGCACGCGAAAAAGGTCGTGCAGGTCTCAAGAAAAAGAAAAATAAAAAGGCCGCAGGCAAATAATGTTTCTGAACGATCTTGTTATCAAAAGCCCACACTAAACAGTGGGCTTTTTTTATGTATAAACATCTAATTTAACAACCGTGGAACTCATTACCATTGGACAAATTATAAAAGCACACGGTCTGAATGGCGAAGTCAAAGTTTTTTTTGATGAAAAACAATTGTCCCGCCTAAAAAAAATAGAAACACTATTTATCCGACTCAAGGACGGCGACGTACCTCATTTAATCACGAGCTTGAGAAAAGCCAAGGATAATGCCTACTTCGTAAGCTTCGATGAAATCGTTAACCGATCAGATGCCGATCGGCTGATCGGCAGAGATGTATTGGCTGATAAAAATATGTTTCGCAAAAAAGAAATTGCCGAGGGTTATTCATTTACTGTTGACTTTATGCTCATCGATAAGAGCTATGGTGAGGTAGGAATCATTCAGGATATACTCCAGCTTCCGGCAAACGATGTGGCACAGGTATTTATCGATGAAAAGGAAGTACTACTGCCTCTGAATGACAGTACGGTCATCGAAATCAATAAACGAAAAAAACAGGTGCTTGTGCAATTACCCGACGGAATCATCAATATGTATCTTTCGCTCTGATGAAAACGATATTAATTAAACAAGCAAACGTAATTAACGAAGGGCAGATCAAAGCACTCGATGTACTGATTAAGGGTGGACGCATTGAAAAGATAGCACCATCCATCTCGGTGAAGCACCTTAGTCACGAATTGCCGGCCGATGGGAAGTATTTGATGCCGGGAATTATTGACGATCAGGTTCACTTTCGTGAGCCCGGACTTACCCACAAAGCCAATATTTATTCAGAGTCAAAAGCCGCGGTTGCCGGTGGTGTTACGTCATTTATGGAAATGCCCAATACACAACCGGCAGCAGTCACCGCGGAATTATTGGAACAGAAATATGCCATTGCTTCTCAAACGTCGCTGGCCAATTATTCTTTTTATCTCGGCACATCCAATACTAATCTTGATGAGATAAAACGTGTTAATAAAAATACGGTCTGCGGCATCAAAATTTTTATGGGTTCCTCAACGGGTAATCTGGTTATTGATAATCATAACTCGCTGGAGGATATATTCAGGTATGCGCCAATCCTTATTGCCACACACTGCGAGACAGATGCTATGGTAAAATCGGAAGCCGACAAATACAGACTTCAATATGGCGATGCCGTACCAATGAAGTATCATCCCAAAATTCGCAACGAACGCAACTGCCTGACCTCTTCCAAATTGGCCATTGAACTTGCAAAACAACATCATAGCCGACTGCACATCCTGCATATCAGCACAAAAGACGAAATCGAACTGTTCCGGAATGATATTCCGCTTAAGGACAAACGAATTACAGCTGAAGTATGTGTTCACCACCTATTTTTTGACAGCAACGATTACGAAAAATTAGGTGGCTTGATAAAATGCAACCCCGCAATAAAAGGACCTGAACATAAACCTGAATTACTGAGAGCCCTTATCGAGGACCGCTTTGATGTAATAGCAACAGACCATGCACCACATACGTGGCAAGAGAAACACGCAACTACAACCGACGGAAAACCGGATTATTTTAAAATACCTGCCGGATTGCCTTTGGTTCAGCATCCGCTTTTATTGATGCTATCGCTATATCATCAGGGTTCCATTTCATTGGAAACGATTGTTCAAAAGATGTGTCATAATGTAGCAGACTGTTTTCAGGTTGTTGAACGCGGCTATATACGTGAAGGTTATTTCGCTGATATGGTTTTATTTGATCTGAATCGGGAAAATAAAATTATCCGTAGCAACATCTACTACAAATGTGGTTGGTCTCCTCTTGAAGGATATACCTTTAAAGGCGCTGTTGACAGCGTATTGGTAAATGGCAATCTGGTCTATCATGATGGCATTTTCGACGAGGCAGTCAATGGGCTTCGTTTGTTATTCAATAGAACTTAATTTTAGTGTATTATTACCCCATCATGAGTCAAGAAACAGATTACATAGGAGATGAATTAAGTTTATTTCAGCACGCCTAAAACTGGATAGCATATTATTCATCATACTTTAAAAAATATTTACACGGACGTATTTTGGAAGTTGGAGCCGGACTGGGCGGTACTACCCTCAGTTTATGTGATGGCACTCAGAAAGAATGGTTGTGCCTCGAGCCCGATCCAAAA
>BJGO01000152.1 GCA_014190535.1 Bacteroidota bacterium
TTGGCGAGGCTGATCACTTACCGGGTATGGTTATTGATAAATTCGGAGGTTATTATGTAGTACAAATTCTGACCCTCGGCATGGAGCAATGGAAAAAAAATATAACGGAGATATTGATCAATCAATTCAGGGCTAAAGGTATTTATGAACGTAACGATGTTCCGGTACGAACCCTTGAGGGCCTGACTGAGCAACAGGGTTTTTTATCCGATCCGTTTGATACCCATATCGAAATTGAGGAGCAAGGTGTTCGATTTCAATTTGATCTGACTGAAGGACAAAAAACCGGATTCTTTTTAGATCAAAAAGAAAACAGAGAAGAACTAAAGACCATCGCCAAGGGGGCTCATGTGCTCGATTGCTTTACCTATACCGGAAGTTTTGCACTGTTTGCCGCCTATTACGGAGCCGCCTCGGTTACTGCATACGATGTGAGTGCCCGGGCCATACAACGGGCCGTTGAAAACGCAACACGAAACCAATTAAGCCAATGTACATTCACTTGCGCCAATGCTTTTGATGTATTACCGGAGAAGATTAAATCCGGTGAACGATACGACATTGTTATACTGGACCCTCCGGCATTTACGAAGAGCAGAAAAAATATTCAAAGCGCAATACGGGGATACAAGGAAATTAATCTGCGTGGCATTAAGCTGCTGAAGCCCGGTGGATTTTTAATGACGTTTTCCTGTTCTCATTTCATGAGCGACGAGCTGTTTTACGAAACGCTTTGTGAAGCGGCTTATGATTCAGGGCGTACCTTGAAACGCATTAAATATTTACAACAATCTAAAGACCATCCCGTTGTGCTGGGCATACCGGAAACACAATATCTAAAAGGGTACCTACTCCTGGTAGAGTAATACCGTGAGCTCGATTTAGCTTGATTAAAGGACTTACCTAAAACGCGCGAAGCGGGGAATTGTCCCCGCTTCGCGCGTATAGATGTTTATTCCTTTGTTTATGACTTCTTCATGATGGTAATTTTTGCATTACCCATCGCAGGTATAACCTGAATCATTTTGAAGGCATCCTTAGTATCGGTGCTGATCCATAATGTCTGCTTATCCGCAACATTATCCGTGGCAACTACATCCACCAACCAATATTTCTTGTTGTTAATTACATCCGTACCCGTTACTTTCAATTGCATCTGTTTAGGCTTGGCGGTGGCAAGGTCCGGCATTTCAAAGAGTAACGAATACCCCTCAGCCAGAGGTAATCCGGCCACAAGTAGATCCATACCGGGCCCGTCATTGATATATGCTCCATTCATGGTCAAGTCCATCGTATTCCCCATAGCGGTCATGGTTACTTTGTTTGCACTGAAACTCATAACGATATTTTGCCCACCCTGATTGATATCGCGTTTTACCGGAGTCCAGTCTGCCGTGTATTCCATAGCGTCGGTAGATTGACCCATCGCTCCATTACTCTCATCGGTAATGAGCACATTTGATCCGGATTTAGTGATCGTTCTTTTCATGGTCATCGGCAGGGTTTGCCCTTGTACTTCAACCACCATATCATAATTAATAACTGCCGGTGTCACCGTATTAGCAATCTTCGGTAATGCTGCTACAGATTTAAGTTGTTTCTTCACTTCATAAGTCACTTTTGAAATATCCACTCGCAACTCAGCCAATCCTTTGCTTACCTCATCAGGCATAGTGGTTTGCGAGCGTCCGCCTAATATTCCTGCAAGAAATTTTTCCACCTCCGCAAACATCGCCATACGATTAACCGGTTTAGCAAATCCGTGGCCTTCGTCATCGGCGAGCAGATAACTCACCTGTTTGCCTTTGTTGCGCAAAGCAATTACAATCTGATCAGCTTCTGCTTTTTTAACACGTGGATCATTTGCGCCCTGAATGATTAATAGTGGTTTATTGATTTTATCGGCTGAAAAAAGCGGACTTGCCTCCTCGATTAATTTTTTTCCTTCATCGGTATTCGGATCACCAACCATACCATAAAGGAATGCACGCCCGGCCTCCCAGTATGCCGGAACAGATTCGAGCAAAGTGAAAATATTACTTGGTCCAACAATGTCAACACCGCAAGCATAAAGATCGGGAGTAAAAGCAAGGCCGGCTAATGTGGCATAACCGCCATAACTTCCACCCATAATGGCCACTTTGTTTTTATCGGCTATTCCCTGATCAACCAGAAACTTAACTCCCCATGTAATGTCATCCTGCATTAGTTTACCCCATTGCAAATCGCCGGCATTAAGAAACTTTTTACCATAACCGCCACTTGCTCTGAAATTTGGTTGTAATACGGCATAACCCCGATTGGCTAAAAACTGAGCATAAGGATCAAAGCCCCAGTTGTCTCTCGGACCTTTAGGGCCTCCATGAACCAACACAACCAGCGGTAAGTTAAATGCCTCTTTGCCATTAGGAATGGTCAGGTAAGCCGGTATTTCGAGCCCATCGCTACTCAAATAGCGAACCGGAGTCATTTCTGAAAGATAATTTTCAACTTCTTTCAGTTTTGGACGTGGCACGTATTGTAAGATAAGTTCTTTCGTTTCTGAATTGAAATAGTAGGCCTCGGATGCATATTTATCCCCCCAAACAGCAATAAGAAATTTCTTGTAATCCTCAGTGGAACTCTGAAAGTCTACTTCACGTCCGGGAAATTGTTCCTTCAGGAAAAGATAATTTGCCTCCCAGGTTTTGTCTTTCCAGTAAATACGAGTTTTATCGTCTGTATATGATGTAGAAATAATCTTTCTGGTGTTGTCATTAATAAAAAGTCCGCCGAAGTCAACTTTGTTAAGCGGGTCGCTTTCAATTTTAGTGAGCTCTTTCGTTTTTGGATCGAGCAGAAATAAAGTTGACAAGTCCAACTCTCCCTTGTTGCTTACAAAGTAACACTTGCTGTTATCTTCGTTCCAGGAGGAGATATAGGCTGACTCCTGCACATTAGTCTCATATATGGGCGTTAGCTGATTTCCATCATCAATGCGTAGCATGGTGGTATTTCCTTTGTCATCCGTACGGCTTAAAACACGGAGTTTATCATCCCAGTCAAAATCATATCCTGTAATGCGGTCATTGTTTTCATACAGTTTAGTTAGCTCTCCGGTAGAAATGATTAAGCGATAGAGATCGTGCCAGGCTTTGTCGCGATCATTTAATCCAATCATCAGCATATCGGGGTTCTTACGGCTGACTTTGTATATCTGTGCGGTAACATCTTTCATTGGCGTAAGATTGCGCGATTCGGGTACTGATTCCTGCTTATAGGCATCTGCCGGATTAACTGCATATACATTATTGTTTTCGTCCCCATCTTTATCCTTGATATACAATATATATTTACTGTCATACGTCCAGAAGTATCCATACAGCGGACGCTTGCTGTCGGTAAGTACCCGAGCCTTATCGAAAGGCTCATCGAATTTCTTTACCCATACGTTCATTATTCCATTGTATGCTTTGGTAAACGATATCCATTTACCGTCGGGGCTCAGCTGACCACCGGAAATTTCGGGATTCCCGAAAAATAAATCTCTGTCAATGAGTGGCGTTTCCTGAGCCAGTATTGCCGTATTGTTTAGCAGTATTCCCATAAGAATAATGCCGGAAATTGATGTTATTTTTTTCATATTTGGTATTTGATTGCCACAAAATTAATCCTACTTTGAGGATATGCAATGATGTTGTTGTTTATTGCTCAATAAAAGTGATAAGTGATCATAATGATTGCCGGCACACGAGCGGAATATGTAATATTGCCCGGCAGATGTTAAACAAGGATTCCATTTTAGCCCTATATCACGCACGCCTTGAAAAATTCAGAGATCATAACGCCATGCTGGATGCTTCAACTGAGGGAATGCGTGCCAATATCCTGCATCACTATCTCTCGGCATACTACCTAAACGATTACATAAGCCCAAACCGAGCGATGCGGGTGCTGGACTATGGATGCGGTATCGGAAGAATCTGTATACCAATGTCTGTAAACCTTTTACAGGTATATGCCTGTGATATCAATGGTGATTTAATTGATGCCGCCCGGGAAAAAGCCGCGGGAATTCCCAACATCGAATTTCACAAATTGGATTATTCTACGGATTTAGCTTTTATCCCCGACGGGTCTCTTGATGTAGCGTTCACCTATGGCGTTTTTTGTCATATCGATGATACCGATTTACTTCAGGTGTGGGCTGAACTGAAAAAGAAGTTAAAACAAGATGGTAGAATCATTTTCTTTGAACCTACCGAACAGGGGCAACAATCATTTCGCAACGAGGTCATCATCCGGCGCACCGATGCAGAATGGCTGCAATTAATACAGAATAGTCCATATACACTAATCAGGAAAAAGCGGTTACATCGTATCCCCTCCTATGCCCGATATTTATGGACTAAATTTTCATTTTTACCCAGATTCACCCTACCGTTTATGCGGTGGATTGAGGCATTCACTATGAACAGAAAGCCCGAGAATATTGTCTATTCCTTTGATTTGTATGAACTTAGAATAAAATAATGCCGTAATTATTGTTGATTTGACAATAAACACTTGGTAATGAGGTGTTTTTTTCTATTTTTGCGTTCCCAAAATTTTTAACAAAAAATCATTTATGTCCAAACATTACGAAACCGTAATCATTTTCTCTCCGATCCTCAGCGATGAAGATTTGAAGAAATCGGTTACGAAGTACACGAAACTCCTCTCAGACCATGGCGCTAATATCGTCGAGGAGCGTAACTGGGGCTTAAAGCAACTGGCTTACCCCATTCAAAACAAATCCAACGGGATTTATTACATTATTGAGTTTACCGCGCCGGGTAACAGCATTTCCAAAGTTGAGGTTGAGTTCCGTCGCGATGAAAATATTCTTCGATTCCTGACTACCGCACTGGATAAATACGCTGTTGAATACAACGAAAAACGCCGTCAGGGTCTTGTTGGTAAAGGAAAGAAAACAACTGAAACATCACAGGAGGTAGCATCATGAGTAGCGGAAAAAAAGAGATTAAGTTCTTAACACAACAGAAACAGATTAAGCGTCCGAAGAAGTACTGCCGTTTTAAGAAAACCGGAATTAAGTACATCGACTACAAGGAAACTGAATTCCTTTTGAAATTTATTAACGAACAAGGTAAAATGTTACCACGCCGCATTACCGGAAACTCGCTGAAGTATCAGCGCAAAGTTTCTCAGGCTGTGAAGCGTGCCCGTCATCTGGCATTATTACCTTATGTTACTGACCTTTTAAAATAAGCACGAATCATGGAAGTAATATTATTGCAAGACGTTTCAAAATTGGGCAAAGAAAATGACCTGGTTAATGTAAAACCCGGTTATGCCCGCAATTTTCTGATTCCACGTAAGTTGGCTGTTGTTGCTGATGAACCAGCCCGCAAACAACTTGCAGAGCGTCATAAACACGATGCCCGTCGTGAAGAGAAATTGTTGAAAGAAATTCACGTTGTGGTTGATAAACTGAAAGGCTCCACATATACTATTGGTACAAAAGCCGGAACCAGCGGTAAAATCTTCGGTAGCATTACATCACACATGCTCGCCGCGGCAATTAAGAAACAATTAAATATCTCCGTTGATCGTAAAAAGATTGTGTTACCTGAAGAGGTAAAAAATCTGGGTACGTACACGGCCAAAATTGATCTGCACAAAGAAGTGAGTGTAGATGTGAATTTTGAAGTAGTGGCTGAGTAATTGCTCATCTTAACAACTAATTTAAATCCCCTGCGGCAAAAACCTCAGGGGATTTTTTATTGCGCTGATAGACTCCAAATAGTTTATTAAAACCACTCAAGATGAATTACAAGCAGTATATAAAGTGGAATCGTACCTTTTTCAACAGCCTGAAACTAAACCTCTACGTTAGGTGGGGTCACCTGCTCTATAGCACCAACGATGTGAACTTTGCCTGGGATGGTACTTTTAAAGGAGAGCGCGTACCCATTGGCGTATATCAGTGGCAGGCAGTTTATACAAAAATCTATGATAATAAAGAACAATACGCTACGGGTAATGTAACGGTGTTGTATTAAATTTACGGTATGCGTAAGGCAGTAATTGTGATAACCTTTTTATTAGCTTGTAATGTTGCACAAGCTCAGCAGCCCTTTCGCCGTTCGTTTTTATTTACCGAAAAAG
>BJGO01000153.1 GCA_014190535.1 Bacteroidota bacterium
GAACACCTTCACGCCGAATGGAGATGGGAAGAACGATGTGTTCCGGGTATATGGCAAATCAATAAAGAATATAGATATGCGTGTTTATGACCGCTGGGGCGATATGGTATACTTCTCGAGTGGGCAGGATCCTTATTGGGATGGAAGTATGCACGATAAGATGATGAATACAGCGGTGTTTGTATATATGATACGCATTGACTTTTTAAATGGCGTAAGCTGGTATCGAAAAGGAGATATTACGCTACTGCGTTGATTTATAAATCATCAAAGAATTAAACAGGATTAGGTAAAAAGATAAATGATGTCGATAGAGTGTTTAATAATAGTTGAATGGTATAAATTAAACGACGAGTAGTAATTATTGTCGACTAAATATTTTGATATCCTCTAATTAGTTCTAATTTTACGCCTGATTTCAATTAGAGCATACAAACAATCCAATAGCAAAATACGTCATTGAATGTAATCTTACCTTAAGCGGTAATAAAACAAAACTATGAACACGACACGGGCATTAATATTACTTCTCTTATTTAGTATTTCTGCTTATTCTCAAAATTTAAAAACAGCATCTGAGCCTAATGATTCAGGATTATCCGTAATGCTCGTTGCCATTGATGATGAGGCGTTTCCCAAAATGGGTACACTAACGCCGGATCAACAACAAATTGATTTTTTTGGCATAAATAGTACGATGTGGATTAATAATCATCTTAGTTTAAAGCCAATACTCGAAGGTAATGTAGCAGGGTATTCAACAATCAGCAACTCGGAGAGCGCTGAATATGGCAATGAAAAAGCTAAATGGTTTAACACCTATTTAAATACCATTTATAAGGCCCTGATGATGCAAATCGGATCCCCTGTTGAATCCCAAATAACACAGTTGCAGTTTTTCTTTCTGATATCTATTGATGATTATCATTTAATAATGGCCCGCTTGAATGGTAAATAAGGTACATGATATCATTATCTTATTTTTATTTATGCTCATTAGCCTGAAGCTTACAGCGCAGGTATATACACATCCCACCACAGGAATTCAAGGCACCTATCTGGGCTCTTGCATGGTGAATACCTGTGTAGGCATTTACACGGATGATAATCTTGGTGCTAATGGTTCTGATTACAGTAATGGAGTAAATGGAACCTATCGAACCTTCTGTCCGAATGCTCCCGGAAATTGCGTGCAGTTAACCTTTACGCAATTCTCAGTGCAATCCTTTGGTCCTTTTTGTGTTGATGATGAGCTAACCATTCTTAATGGTCCAACGCAGAATAGTCCGATTCTATGGTCGGGATGTGGCAATACATTGCCTCCTGTGATCACAGCAAATAATCCAAGCGGATGTCTTACTGTTCGGTTTCAATCTAATGCAAGTGTAAATTTCCCCGGTTGGGAGGCTATTATATCCTGCGTTCCTTGCTCCAACTCGGGGCCAACGTCTAACCAGAATAATGATTGTATTAATGCACAGCCATTATGCAATACAACCGCGGTAATAAATGCCAATAGTCAGGGCCCGGGCTTAAGTTCAGATATCTGTATATCTGATTGTCTATTGGCCGAAAACTACTCAAACTGGTATACGTTAAATGTTACTACTCCCGGGTCATTAACGATGACCATTAATCCGGCGCCTAATTTGGTGGATTATGATTTCTCCCTATTTGGGCCGGTTGTTGGAGGCTGTTCAAATCTGGGGGTTCCTATTCGTTGTTCCTATGCGGCTAATATTGGTAATACCGGCATGAATACGACTGCACTTGATATTTCTGAAGATTCTGGTGGAAATGGATGGGTAAGTGCCCCGACCCTTGGCGTAGGAACTTACTATCTGCTTGTTAATCAGTGGTCTTATTTTCCAAACTCGCAGTTTTCTTTATCATTTGGTGGAACAGCCGGGGTTCAGCTCCCCGATGTTACACCCACATATAATTCGCCCCTATGTGCTAATCAGGCCTTGCAATTAAGCGTTACGGATATTCCGGGCGCTACCTACAGTTGGTCTGGACCCGGCGGATGGAATTCAAATCAGCAGACCCCAACCAGAAACCCGGCTGTTCCCGGCACCTATACGGTGAGTTATACCCTCAATGGATGCACGAGTGCATCGTATACAGTAAACGTTGCAGTTAACCCGATACCGAACATCACAACGAATCCGGCATCACTTTGTGTAAGCCCTGCGGCAAATGTTACTGCCTCGGGAGCAAGTACCTATAATTGGTCACCTGCGGCAGGACTCTCTGCTGTAGTGGGTGCAACGGTTAATGTTAATCCGGTTGTGCCGACTACATATACGATAACCGGCACCAATGCGGCAGGCTGCACGAATAGTACTACGTTGAATGTTCGGGTGAAACCAACTATAAGTATTGATGCGCCAACGAGTGCAATTTGTTCAGGACAAAATGCAACCTTATCCGTTGGGCCGGCAAGTAATGCGAATAGTTATCAGTGGATACCAAACGCATCTTTAAGTTCATCTACAGCGACAACCGTTACGGCCAGTCCAAACGCAACAACAACCTATACACTCATAGGCCAGGGTGTAGCAGGTTGTAATGCTCAAACCACTCAGGTAATTACAGTTAATTCTTTACCAAATATAAATCCGGTTTCTCCTGCAATTGCAAGTGTATGCGCTGGGCAAAGTATCAACTTATCAACTTCAGGTAACGCGGTAAGCTATTCATGGACACCGTCAACAGGATTAAATACCACTACCGGAACCAATGTTGTGGCATCACCCCCTGCAACAACCGATTACACGGTTACGGCCATAAGCGCTCAGGGATGTACCGCCAGTCAAACCATAAATGTATTTGTCAATGCACTTCAGATTGTGCCCAATACTTATGACAGCATTTGTTCGGGAGGGTGTGTTAATTTATTTAATACTGTTTCAACAGGACCATCATCCTTCACCTATACCGGTCCAATGTTCTTTGGTAATGGGTTAACTACTGCACCATTAAATCAAAATACTGTTTGCGGAACCATTCAACCCGGAAGCATATTAAGTGTGTGTGTTAACATAACCTTCCCTGCTGTTAACCAACTACAATTGATCCTTCAGGCACCCAATGGCGTGCAGGTAACTCTTTTATCAAACCCACCGGTTGGTGGAGCTAATCTGGTAAACACTTGTTTCGCGGCCACTGGTGCCGCTTTTGCCGGACCGGCACCATTTAGCAATACTTATTCTATTCCGGTTGGACAGAATTTTAACAACATGAATGGAAGTCCCATAAATGGATTGTGGAGGCTTGCAGTGGTTAATTCATCTTTTGTATCAACAGGAACAATTAACAGCTGGTCGGTAAACATTCAACCGCCGCAAAATGCTTATGCGTACTCTTGGTCACCTGCAGCCGGACTTAATTCAGTTAACTCTCCATCGGTTACCGCCTGCCCTACAGTTAGCACCACTTATACACTAACGGTTACCGATTTATGTTCGGGATGCACGGGCACCGGAACTTTTCCTGTGTTTATTCACCCTGATATTACAACTTCTATCGATGTAACAAATAAGAAAATCTGTCTTGGCGATAGCACCATACTCTCCGCATCGCCCGTCAGTGGAACGTACTTATGGTCTAATTCAGCCACCACACAAACGATTAAAGTTTCTCCGGCTACCACAACAACATATACGGTTACTGTGACAGATGGCAATGGTTGTTCCGGGACGGACTCTGTCATTATAGAAGTGTCAAACCCACAGATGATATTTCTACCAATTGCACCAACGTGTGTTACACCGGGCAGCATTAACACATTCATCTTTTTTTCAATAGATCCGGTCACATTTATTTGGTCAAATGGCGCAACATCGGAGAACATAAACAATTTAGTTACCGGCACCTATACCTTAACTCTTACAGATTCTCTGGGTTGTGTTGGTGTAAATTCCATTACTCTAAACGGACAGTCTCCTCCTCAGCTTTCTCAAATTACTAATCCTGATACTTGCGATGCCGGGACTGGAAGTATTGATTTAACGGTAACGGATGCTGATACGCCTTTTCAATATTTATGGTCAACCGGTTCAACTGTTCAAGATATCGGTAATTTATCTGAGGGTACCTACTCGGTTACAGTTACTGATGCCGCCAGTTGTGCATCTACATTAAATGTGAATCTGAGTTATGTTGGATTACCCGTTGATACCGTCATCAATGTTCAGATTTGTTCCGGAAATAATTACACACTTCCTGATGGTAACCATGTTGCCGTATCGGGCACCTATAATGACACCCTTACAAATAGCAATGGTTGCGATTCGATAATTACAATAAATCTTACTGTTGAGGATGCCCCCATCAGTTTATTATATGATACGATATGCAGTTCTGTTTTACCCTATATCTGGAATGGACTTACATTCACTGCAACAGATACTCAAAGTGTAAACATGATCACGACCACCGGATGTGATTCTACGGCAACCCTCTATCTGTTTGTACTTAATGATAATGTTTCAACTACCGACACTTCCATTTGTATAACCGAGTTGCCTTTTTCCTGGAATGGACTGATATGCAGTTCAGCAGGCACATATACAGCGACCCTTACCGCACAGAATGGCTGTGACTCCATAGCTACATTAAATCTCTCTTCAGACATTTTAATTATCCCAACATTTACCCCTGTTGGCCCCTACTGCAGTGGGTCCTCAATTCCCGATTTATTAACCAACTCAAATAATAATATATCCGGATTGTGGTCTCCTGATATTGATAGTACACAGACTGCTTCCTATTTATTTACTCCGGATATTGGTCAGTGTGCCACTACAGCAACGTTTACTATTGTTGTTAATCCTGCTCCTCAGGCATTGGGTGCCGGGCCGATTATACCTCCCTGCGAGGGGGCTGATGTGCAACTATCAGGAACAAATGTTCCCGGGGCAACGTATTTATGGACCGGTCCAAATGGATTTAGTTCTACACTTGAAGATCCAATACTGACTGATGTTACCACATTAAACTCCGGTCAGTATACCTTTTCAGTAACATTGAATGGGTGTACTAATAATGGATTTACATTTTTAAATATCGACACACAAACAACAGAGACGTTTAGTTATGTTTCGGATACATTCTGTGTTACGAGCAATAATGAATTTCCTACAAATACCTGGACTGGAAATGGGGGTTATACCGCCCTTCCAAATGGTCTAATCATAGATTTTGACTCAGGTGAGATAATCCCATCGGCCAGTTTGCCCGGAGCATATACCATTAGTTTTTCGCCTTTAGGTTGTGCATTATCCCAACCCGTAACGATTACAATAAGTGATACCTCGGCAACAACAATTCTTGTTGATACGGTTTGTAGTGATGCGCTCCCGTATATCTGGAATGGTAATCAATATAATGTTTCTGGTATCTATACACTCACATTAACAAATGTCGCAGGCTGTGATTCTGTCGATGTCCTTAATCTAACAATAAATAATACCGTCTTGGGCACCTTCAATGATACTATTTGTGCGGGAAGTGGATATAGCGTTGTTATTGGTGGCACTACATACAACGAAACTAATCCAAGTGGCACGGAGACATTAACATCTATTGCCGGCTGTGACTCGGTGGTAACAGTAAACCTGACCTTCACACCAAACCTTACGGGAACCTTTAATGATACGGCTTGTGCGGGCAGTGGATATAGCATTGTTATTGGTGGCACTACATACAACGAAACTAATCCAAGTGGCACGGAGACATTAACATCTATCGCCGGCTGTGACTCGGTAGTAACAGTAAACCTGACCTTCACACCAAACCTTACGGGAACCTTTAATGATACGGCTTGTGCGGGCAGTGGATATAGCATTGTTATTGGTGGCACTACATACAACGAAACTAATCCAAGTGGTACGGAGACATTAACATCTATTGCCGGCTGTGACTCGGTGGTAACAGTAAACCTGACGTTCACGCAAAGCCTTACCGGTACCGACGTCCAAACCCATTGCAATACCTACACCTGGATCGACGGCAATACCTACACCTCGAGCACGAATATGCCAACTTTTACAATCACTTTACCGAATGGTTGTGATAGCATCGTCACCTTAGACTTAACGATCAACAACACGGTTAGCGGCACCGACGTACAAACCC
>BJGO01000154.1 GCA_014190535.1 Bacteroidota bacterium
AAGTCATCATACAAGCAAATTCATTGTTTGCCCACTGAATTTCACTAGGAGTTTTAGTTGGAATATTCAGTTTTGTTAAATCATATTCCCTTTTTTGATTTCCAATAGTCAACACTATAAAGAAATCGAAATTATCATTTTTAACATCTATTGTAACGCTATCGGATTTGTAAACATTATCAGAATATACTTCTCTCGCTGTCGGGTCGGTTTCTTCAACTGCTAACGTGTCAACATTATTTGTCTGGTCAACGGCTTTTTTGTTCTCGCAACTAAAAGTCAAAAATAATAGTGTCAATATGTAAAGTTGTCGTCTCATTATAATGGCTTGTAACGGCAGACTGTGAATTTACTTTCCACAATTCAAAAACCAAAAAATAGAGTTTTCTGCAATGTAGTCAACGAAGTATTTCAAGCCTTGTAATCATTTTATGAACTACATCACAACGCGCTATCGAGTCTGAATGCACTTCAATTATTCTTTCGTCACATTCATTCTTTGAAATCATTTCCTTCGTTGTGCTCAATAAAACTTCCGGTGAGTTCAAAAACAACTTACCCAAACTTTTTTCGTCGATTGGTTCATAACCGTTAAAGCTAAGATTGGTAAGTCTATCAAGAATCGTAACCGGAAATCTATAATAGGCTAGCTGCTTCCTTACCGGAACAAATATCCATTTGTTTATACCTTCCCACCATGCATCATAAAAAAGGCTTTCATATCCAACAAATAATACGCTACACTTATGATGATGAATTTTACCATCATACGAGGTGTACGAATCGTAGTGAAAAATATCACCAGTGTTAATTGTGGCTATGTTCATATTCGCTCAAAATGACAGTTAACCTCATACGTTGAAAATACGCTTCACCAGGCAAAGGCCCTATAATAAAAGGTCAATTGCTTTGGCAAGATCAATATCTTTTTGAGTGATGGTATTTCCGGCATCGTGTGTGGTTAAACGTATAGTTACCTGATTGTATTTGTTTGTCCATTCCGGATGATGATTCATTCGCTCAGCAATCAGAGCTACACGCATCATAAATGCAAAAGCCTCTGAGAAATTACGGAATTCGAGATGCCGCTCAAGCGCATCGTTGTTTTTGTGCCAGGTGTCCGTTGTCATTATTCAATAATCAGTTGGTGTTTTGATTTGAGTTTATTCGGATTCACACGAACAACTAATGCAAAAGGCTGGATTGCTTTTAGCCCGGCAAACAATAGTTTAAGTTCCTCATCGGATGCGTCGCAGTCGTATCGCAGAAAAAAATCGAATTCCTTCATTTCGGGGATTAAGTATTCGTTGTAATATTTATTCGCTATCAGGTAGAAGGTGCCCTGTTTGAATCGGTCGTGAGAAGAAAATAAACCAAAAAACAACTGACGGCCTTTAGCAACAGATTGAATTTCAATATCCTGCTTTCGGCTTAGGTTGATTTTAAAGCTCTTGTTAATTTCCCAGGAAACCTGAAAATCCTTAAGTGTAGTTACGATTCCCCAGAGATGAAAATCGTAAGTATATGTAATGCGCAGGGGTGTTTTTTTTGCCATTTCCATTGGCTCGTAAAAATAAAATAGGGTTGCGGGTGATGTTAAACAGGTTATGCACCAATAATATTTTTTTTGTTCACGTTAACATTTCGTGAAAAAAATTACATTTGCACCCTACAAATTATTCATCAAAGCATAATCAATTATGTCAGACATCGCTACTAGAGTTAAAAAAATCATCATCGACAAATTAGGTGTTGACGAAGGAGAAGTTACAAACGAAGCTACCTTCACCAACGACCTTGGTGCTGATTCTTTAGACACCGTTGAGTTAATTATGGAATTTGAAAAAGAATTCAACATCTCCATACCCGACGAGCAAGCCGAAAACATTACAACCGTAGGTCAGGCGATTTCCTACATCGAGCAGAACGCTAAGTAGGTCCAACGATCCAAATAGTTACAATGCAACTAAAGCGTGCAGTAATCACAGGCTTAGGTGCACTCACACCCATTGGTAATAACGTTCAGGAATTCTGGAACGGTTTAAAGAATGGTGTAAGTGGCGCCGCCCCCATTACCTATTTCGATACATCGAAATTTAAAACACGTTTTGCTTGCGAACTCAAAAACTTCGACCCAACACAGTTTATTGAGAAAAAAGAGGTTCGTAAACTGGATCGCTTCAGTCAGTATGCTTTAGTGGCCACGCACGAGGCGGTAATCAACTCCGGTTTAGACTTCGAAAAGGAAGATCGTTTCCGGTGCGGCGTAATCTGGGGCTCCGGTATTGGTGGTATTCAGGAAATTACCCAGGAAATGGAGGCCTACAGCAAGGGCGATGGAACTCCGCGTTTCAGTCCTTTTCTTGTTCCAAAAATGATTTTGGATATCGCTGCCGGGCATATTTCTATGAAATATGGATTACACGGGTTAAACTTTGCAGTGTGTTCTGCCTGTGCCACATCTACGCATGCGCTTATCGACTCCCTGAACTATATACGGCTGGGTAAAGCCGATATCATCATAACCGGGGGGTCTGAATTTCCTATTTCGCTTCCTTCGCTGGGAGGTTTTTCCAATATGAAAGCACTCAGCGAGCGAAATGATGACCCTGCTGCGGCTTCGCGCCCTTATGATAAGGATCGTGATGGCTTCGTGATGGGTGAAGGCGCCGGCGCACTCATTGTTGAAGAATATGAACATGCCATACGTCGCGGAGCAACGATTTATGCAGAACTTATTGGCGGAGGAATGTCGGCTGATGCTTATCATCTAACTGCTCCCCATCCGGAAGGCCTGGGGGTACGATTGGTTATGCAGGATGCGTTGAACGATGCCGGAATTCAGGCTACGGAGATAGACTATATCAATACCCACGGAACTTCTACACCGCTCGGTGATGTAGCTGAGTTAAAAGGTATTTATGAAGTGTTTGGTGAGCACGCATTTAATCTTAGCATCAGTTCCACTAAATCAATGACCGGGCATCTTCTTGGTGCGGCCGGAGCCGTTGAGTCTATTGCATCTTTACTTGCTATGCAAAATAATATTGTTCCACCCACGATCAATCACGTAACGGATGATCCCGCAATAGATCCCCGATTTGATCTCACCTTTAACAAATCAAAAGAACGCACCATTCGTGTGGCGCTAAGCAACACCTTCGGTTTCGGAGGTCACAATGCATCGGTAATTTTCAGAAAATTATAACGATATCTTGTGCGCTTTCTTAAAAAGCCCCTACAATTACTGCTTACCCAAAAGGAGCGTCGCTTCCTCATTCAGATAACCGACATTACCGGTATCACGCCGGGAAATGTACACGTGTATCGACTGGCCTTTTTACACAGCAGTCTGGCCGAAGAACAACATCAAAGTAACGAGCGCCTCGAGTTTTTAGGTGATGCCATTTTGAGTGCCATCATTGCAGACTACCTGTTTCAGAAGTTTCCATACCGCGACGAAGGGTATCTTACGGATATACGTTCCAAGATGGTTAGCCGCACCCAATTGAATGAACTGGCTCATAAAATGGGAATAGACCGTTTGGTTCAATACAATAAAAGCGATTCGTTCCTCAGTAAAAAATCTATTGGCGGTAATGCGCTGGAGGCACTCATTGGGGCGGTATATCTGGATGGTGGTTATGAACTGGCCAGGCGTTTTATCATAAAAAAAATTGTTTTACCACATTTAGATGTTCAGGAAGTTGAGGTGAATCACTTCAATTATAAAAGTAAACTGCTTGAGTTTGCGCAGCGCACCGGCAAGAATCTGGAGTATAAACTGTTAACGGAGTCGCGCTCCAACAGGCATACACGGTTTAAGGTAGCCGTTTATGTTAACGGAGAGGAAATGGGTGTTGGCGAAGACACAAACAAAAAGAATGCAGAAAAAAATGCGGCACAGCAGGCATATGCTAAATTGGGAATAAAAGAATTGTAAGTTCTTCTTTACAATATCAAGTATTCGTCTATTTTTGCAATCCCTTAACTAAGGATGGTGCGGTAGCTCAGTTGGTAGAGCAAAGGACTGAAAATCCTTGTGTCGGCGGTTCGATCCCGCCCCACACCACAAAAAGCCTCAAATTATTTTAATTTGAGGTTTTTTTGTTTTTTGGGAGTCACTTTTGGTGACGCTATTTCAATGTGCCCAAACAACTAGTTTGTGAATTTGGTTAGTTTGATGATCAAATGTTATTATTGATGAAGTGCTAAGTATAGGGGTCAAAATATTATTGATAATCAATAGATTTATTGACAATAAATAAAAATACCTCTGTAGGAAGCTTGGTATTTTGATAATTGGCACTTACTTTTGCCGTCCCAAATTTTAAGACATTTTAATTTAAAACCATTTCAAAGTGAGTACTACAAGTTTTAAAACGATTCACGCAAATGATAAAACGGTAACCCGTGAGTGGCATCTGGTAGATGCCGAAGATAAAACTCTCGGACGTTTATCATCAAAAATTGCATCCTTGCTTATTGGCAAGCACAAGCCCTATATCACAAAACATACCGACTGCGGCGATTATGTTGTTGTAATTAATGCAGATAAAGTCCGCCTAACCGGAAATAAACTCGACCAAAAAGAATCCAGACATTACACCGGCTATCCGGGAGGTCTCCGTAAGGAAACAGCGCGTAAGGTATTGGCACGTCGCCCGGAAAAATTGCTTGAAGAAGCTGTACGTGGTATGTTACCAAAAACAAAACTTGGTGATAAAATGTATACCAAGTTGTTTGTTTACGCCGGTGAAAAACATGATCATATCGCTCAAAAACCAAAACCAATCAAACTTTAATTCATGGAAACTAACAATACCATAGGACGCAGAAAAGAAGCTAGTGCACGTGTGCGCATGAGCAGCGGTTCCGGTAATATTATTGTTAACGGTAAAGACTATAAGCAACACTTTCCACAGACAATTTACCAGCTCATTATCGAACAGCCATTCAAATTACTCGAACAGGTTGGCAAGTTTGACGTTACCGTTAATGTAAATGGTGGTGGCGTTAAAGGTCAGGCAGAAGCCGTGCGACTTGGAATTTGCCGCTCGCTACAGAAAGACAATCCGGAATGGCGTACCATACTGAAAAAAGCCGGTATGCTTACCCGCGATCCAAGAGTGGTTGAGCGTAAAAAGCCGGGTAAAAGAAAGGCACGCAGAAGCTACCAGTTCTCTAAACGTTAATCTGATTTCATCACAAAAAAATTATCCTTACTAAACATACCATGGGAAAAATAACCTATCAGGATCTGTTAGAAGCAGGCGTTCACTTCGGTCACCTGCGCAAAAAATGGAACCCTAAAATGATGCCTTACATCTTTATGGAGCGTAAAGGCATTCACATCATTGATCTGAACAAAACGCTTGAATCACTGGAAGAAACTGCCGGCGCCCTCAGAGCAATGGCTCGCTCCGGCAAGAAGATTTTGTTCGTGGCTACTAAAAAGCAAGCCAAAACAATTGTTGAAGAAGCGGCGAATCGTGTAAATATGCCATACGTTACAGAGCGTTGGCTCGGCGGCATGCTCACCAATTTTGCTACCATTCGCAAAAGCATCAAAAAGATGCAGAGCATCGAACGTATGATGAATGATGGCACATTTGAAAATATCACTAAGAAAGAACGCTTGCAGCTTACCCGCGAAAAAGCAAAACTTGAGAAAGTGTTGGGCGGTATCGCTAATATGTCTCGATTGCCGGCGGCCATATATATTGTTGACATCGGTAATGAGCATATTGCATTGGCCGAAGCAAAACGTCTGAACATTCCAACATTGGCCATGGTTGATACGAACTGTGATCCCACATTAGTAGACTATGCAGTTCCTGCTAACGATGATGCTACCAAATCCATCGCAATCATCACGGAGTACCTTACCAATGCAATTATTGAAGGTCTTGAGGAGCGCAAGCGCGATAAAGATGAGGCCGATGCTCAGAACGAAGGAGAAGAAGAATCCCGATTATCATCTACAGAGCGTGTACTGCTTGCTGTAGACGAGGATAGTCCTGAAGAAGGTGGCGGCGAAGGGGCTAAAAAGCCTGCGGCTCCCGGTGGAAGACGCAGAGCAACAGGTGCTCGTCGTACAGGAGGAGGCCCCTAG
>BJGO01000155.1 GCA_014190535.1 Bacteroidota bacterium
CCGGCGTTGGTCAAATGGAGCACAGCGGTGGTAGCCCAATACTTTACCAGCATCTGTTCTGGTTCTTGGGTCACCCCGAAGTATACATCATTATCCTGCCTGCATTCGGATTAGTATCTGAAGTTATGGCTACCAATTCGCGCAAGCCGATATTCGGATACCGTGCGATGGTGCTTTCTATGATTGCTATTGCGATACTGGCATTCGTAGTGTGGGCGCACCACATGTACGTTACTGGTATGAATCCATTCGTCGGTTCTGTGTTTGTGTTCCTTACACTCCTTATTGCAATTCCTTCAGCAGTAAAAGTGTTTAACTGGATTGGCACCTTATGGAGAGGTAACCTTCGATTTACACCTGCTATGATGTACTCCATAGGATTTGTTTCCCTGTTCATATCCGGTGGTTTAACGGGTATCTTTTTGGGTAACTCAACTATCGACATTGAACTACACGACACCTACTTTGTAATTGCTCACTTCCATATCGTTATGGGTATTGCCGCATTCTACGGCATGTTTGCCGGTGTGTACCATTGGTTCCCTAAAATGTATGGTCGTTTCATGAACAATACACTTGGTCATATTCACTTCTGGATTACGATGGTTGGCAGTTATTGCATTTTCTGGCCCATGCATTACATGGGATTAACCGGTATGCCACGACGCTACTATTCACACGGTGCTTTCCAAACGTTTAACCAATACACCGGCATGAATGAGTTTATTACCATCTCTGCCGCTATTGTTTTCCTTGCACAGTTGTTGTTTGTGTTCAACTTCTTCTACAGTATTTTCTACGGTAAAAAAGTAACAGACAAAAACCCATGGAAATCAACTACATTGGAATGGACTACCGAAATCAATCCCGGACACGGAAACTGGGAAGGTGCGCTTCCCGAAGTTCATCGCTGGCCCTACGATTACAGTAAAGACGGAGAAGATTACCTTCCTCAGACTGAACCCATCCGAAAAGGCGAAACCGTTCATTCATAAACCTGTTCGCAGCATTCAAACGTGACGACAAGCACCATTCAATCCGGTTTCATTAACGCACTCTCAATCAAGTTGAGAGATTATGCGATGCTGGTAAAATTCAGGTTGTCGTTATTGGTTGTATTCTCATCTGCAATCGGTTACCTTTTTGCCGTACCCACTACAGTTGACTGGTTTTTACTGAGTATGATTTGTCTCGGAGGATTCTTTACTACGGCCGCCTCCAACGCCCTCAACCAGGTGATCGAAAAAGACTTTGATGCCTTGATGAGTCGTACAAGCAACCGACCCCTCCCAACATCGCGAATGACGGCTATTGAAGCACTGCTCATTGCCGGTATATCTGCTATACTTGGTATCGGATTGTTATGGATTTACTTTAATCAGCTGGCCGCATTGTTTGCCGCAGTTGCTTTAATCAGCTATGCATTCATATACACCCCACTCAAGCGCATTTCACCGGTTGCTGTATTTATTGGTGCTATACCGGGTGCACTCCCTCCCCTCATTGGTTATGTTGCCGCTACCAATCAGCTTGATCAGGTGGCATTGATCTTATTTGGTATTCAGTTCTTTTGGCAATTCCCGCATTTCTGGGCTATTGCCTGGGTTGCTTTTGATGACTATATCAAAGCCGGATATAAATTATTACCATCAACAGAAGGTCGTACCAAGTTCAGTGCGCTTCAAAATGTGGTGTATATTTTAGTTCTTATTCCTGTTTCTTTGTTGCCGTATTATATTGGACTTACCGGATGGTTATCCGCCGGCATCGTTTTAGTTACCGGAATCATATTCCTCTACCAAAGCATACTCCTCTACAATCAATGCACTGTTGCGGCCGCACGTCGCCTGATGTTTGGTTCTTTTTTCTACTTACCCATAGTTCAACTCGCATTAACCTTTGACCGAATAAACCTATGAGTACCATTTCAGAATCCAGAATCCACCCACAAAAATTTGCTTTATGGCTCGGTATTGCATCCATTGTTATGCTCTTTGCCGCTTTCACCAGTGCCTACATTGTTCGTAGCCATGCAAGTGATTGGATCCGTTTTAATATTCCTGCTATATTTTGGGTGAATACTGCCATCATTTTGGTAAGTAGTGGAACGATGCATCTGGCTTATTATAACTTTAAGAAATATGAATATCAGCGGTACAAAATTTTTGTAGCTCTTACGTTACTACTTGGTGCGGCATTCACCGTAGGTCAATATAATGGCTGGCTCAAACTGGCCTCAATTGGAATGTTTCTGGATGGTAATCCTGCCGGGTCATTTATCTATGTGATTTCATTTATACACTTACTGCACATCCTTGGAGGATGGACTGTATTACTGATTATGTTCATCAAATCCTTCTTCAAACCCTTTAATCCCAATAACATACTTTCTGTACAGTTAATTTCGATCTACTGGCACTTTGTTGATGTTCTTTGGATATACCTCATGTTCTTTTTTACAATAAAACTCACCTAACTCATAATTATGTCTGCTGAAATTACATTAAATCAACCCCTTGTTAAAAACATCTGGAACGGAGGCCGATCGCCTTTCAAGATCAGTTGGGGTAAATTAATGATGTGGTACTTCCTTGTGGGGGACTCATTTTCATTTGCAACATTTCTGATAACTTACGGTGCACTCCGTTTCAGTTATGATGCATGGCCAAATCCAAATCACGTGTTCAATGCGTTTCCCTATATGGAAGGTGTTGACTTGCCCCTGATGTTTGTCAGTTTGATGACCTTCATCCTTATTATGAGTTCTGTGACCATGGTCTTAGCTGTTCACTACGGAAATCACGAAAAAAATAAAAACAAAGTAGCCCTGTGGTTATTCTTTACCATTATTGGAGGTGCGGCATTCCTTGCTTGTCAGGCCTGGGAATGGACTCATCTGATTCACCACGGCATGACACTGCACAGCATTCCGGAGCATTTTTACGGTGATCATCAACCAACGTATCCTAGTGCGGCTTTCGGGTGGTTGTTCTTTACCATTACCGGTTTCCACGGTTTCCACGTACTTACGGGAGTCGTTATCAATATCATAATCTTCCTGAAAGTGATCCAAGGATACTATGACAAAAGAGGCAGTTATGAAATGATTGAGAAAATCGGACTTTATTGGCACTTTGTAGATTTGGTTTGGGTTTTCGTATTTATGGCTTTCTACTTACTTTAATCTTTACTCACCTTCACATAAAAAATAAATAACATGAGTCACGACGCAAATGCCCACAGCAATGATATGGTTAAAACCATATGGCGTACCTTTTGGATAATGCTAATTGTTACCATTATTGAAATTGTTGGTGCACTAATTTATCCACCTACAGCACCACGACTGATACTGAATATCTTTTTCATTGTAATGAGTTTATTAAAAGCTTTTTACATTGTAGGTGTATTTATGCACTTAAAGTTTGAGATGAAGCATCTGATTATAACCATACTGGTACCAACCATATTCCTTCTCTATGCGGTTGTTATACTCTTAGCTGAGGGACAAAGTTGGTTAAATATGCAGTTAAGTCAATAATCGAATCTGTTTCTCAATGACTGAGAATAAAGTACCAAATAACAAAATCCGAAATCGAATTTTCATCCTGGTGGTAGCCATTGCGCTACCACTTATTTTTTATTATTTCTTCGAACTTAAAGTACCACCGCCACCTCCCGCACCTAAAACGTATGGTGATGCGCCCGTTTTTTCACTTACCGATCAGGATAGTTCAACACTCAGTAATGATGATCTGAAAGGCTTTATCTATCTGGCCGATTTCTTCTTTACCTCCTGTAAAACGATTTGCCCTAATCTTAGTAAAAAATTCAGTGAGGTGCAGGGGTATTACAAGGATCAACCCAGGTTTAAATTGGTTTCTTTTTCAATTAACCCGGAAGTAGACAGCATACCTGTTCTAAAAAAATATGCCGATCAATACGGGGCCATTTCTAACAAGTGGCATTTTTTAACCGGCTCGGCGAACTACTTGAGAGATACGATTGCAGTTAATGGATTTAAGGTACCTGTTGTGCCTGATAATGCTGATCCAGGTCAGTTTACGCATACCGATATGGCTGTACTCGTTGATGGTGAGGGTCACATACGTGGCTATTTCCATTTAAGTGAAGATGCCCAGATTGATTCCATGTACAATGCCATTGAACGTGTGCTTGTTGAAAAGAAACGATAACTCAAACTAAAGCAACAAACTGCTGTTTCACTGATATGTCATCAAGTTCCTTAAAAGAAAAAAGTTTTATTGTACCTGTTGCTATTGTATCGGTGGCGGTACCCTTAGTTGTTGTCTATCTTTTTTATCTGACTCCGCCGCAGGTTGAGCTCGGTTTTAACCTAAGTATTCTGCCGGCTTTTCATGCATCCCTTAACTTTGCCACAGCACTTTTACTCCTTATCGGAAGGTATTTCATAATGAATAAGAATATAAAGGCGCATAAATATTCGATGATTGGTGCCTTTGCCTTATCGACCATTTTTTTACTTAGTTATGTAACCTATCATACTTTAACGGAGCCAACAAAATACGGTGGCGAAGGTCTAATTAAGGTGATCTACTTAACTGTTTTGATTTCGCATATCATACTGGCCGCGCTGATATTACCACTGATATTACTGACTATGATTCGTGCGTTGCAGATTCGTTACGACAAACACAAGAAACTGGCGAAGCTCACCTGGCCACTTTGGTTGTATGTGGCCATTACCGGTGTTGTTGTTTATTTAATGTTAGCTCCCTATTATGCGTAATTTTATGATCTCTAACATGAACTACCGTACACTGCTCGTTTTACTTATCCTTACGTTGGCTCTGTTTGCACCGGAACACACTATTGCACAGTGTGCGATGTGCAAAGCGAATGCTGAATCCAGCTTAAAGGAAGGAAATGACACGGCGCGTGGATTGAACATGGGCATTATGTACCTGCTGGTAATACCATACCTTGCAATTGGGGCAATAGGGTACTGGTGGTATCTGCGCAATAAAAAGAGTAGGGCCAGTGAGGAATAAACTCACAGGTGCTCGATAAAGTAGTCTGTTATTTTTCGAATAAGATGTAACCGATCCTGGCCAACAACATTGTGTTCGTGACCGGGATATACAAAGTAGTCTAACTGCTTACCTTTCTTGACACACGCCTCAATATATTTGAGCGAATGCTGCCATAATACCACATTATCTGATGTGCCATGTATAATCAGTAAGCGTCCTTTCAGATTATCAATGTAGTTAAATAAACTACTTTCGGCATAGCCTTTTTCATTGGTTTGTGGTGTGTCCATATAACGCTCAGTATACATAACCTCATAATAGCTCCAGTCAATCACCGGACCGCCGGCAACGCCAACTTTAAATACATCAGGTTGTCTGGTAAGCAGGCTTACAGTCATAAAACCACCAAAACTCCATCCGTCCACGCCGATTCGATTTGCATCAACGTAGGGTAGTGATTTGAGATAGCTTATGCCTCGCATCTGATCGGCCATCTCCACCCGGCCAAGCTGACGGAAGGTTGCCTGTTCAAATGCAAGTCCACGATCGGACGACCCTCTGTTATCTAGTGTGTATATGATATAACCCTTATTGGCCAGATAGTGCATCCACAGTTCGCCACCATTGAGGTATGCATCTGTGATCATCTGTGCATGCGGTCCACCATAAACATAAACCATCACAGGATATTTTTTAGTGGAGTCGAAATTTGACGGTTTAATTAAACGCTGAAACAGGAGGGTGCCGTCGTCGGCCTTGATGGTGCTTACTTCTGTTTTTCCAATACTATAGTTATCGAGAGGGTTTTCCGGTTTAAACAATACGCTGGATTGATTCTTACTATGTTGCACGATGGTATAGCCTCGTGGAAGCTTGGATGAACTTTGATGTAAAATAGAGTAGGTGCCCTTATCAGATACCCAAAACTGAACAGTATGTGTATTGGCATCGCCAATGATGGAAGATTTACCACTCGAAAGCGAAACGCTCATCACATAATGCGTGAGGCTGTTTGGTTTAACCACACTGAGATATATAGATTTTTCGGCTTCGTCGAGTTTAAGCACATTCAAAACAATAATATCCTTCGTGAG
>BJGO01000156.1 GCA_014190535.1 Bacteroidota bacterium
CCTATCATTAATACCTGAACACCACCAAAAGGCTGGTGGTACTCCTGTCTAACGTGTTGCAGGATACCATCCATCATATCCATAACATCACAACGTACCATACTGATTTCATCAATGATAAGTAACTCCATGCTCTTGAGTACGGCAATTCGTTCCTTGTTAAGGCGATGTTTACTGAGTAAACGCTCTCGGTTTAACACGTTATCGCTCATACTCAGATAGGAGCGTTCGGGCACATAGGTATTAAAGGGTAGCTGAAAAAATGAATGAATCGTAACGCCACCGGCATTAATGGCGGCCACACCGGTTGGGGCCACTACAACAGCTTGTTTATGTGTTTCATTTTTAATGCGTTTTAGCAATGTTGTTTTTCCGGTGCCTGCCTTACCACTGATAACGATATTACGCTGTGTGTATTCCACATAATCGAAGGCGGTTTCATTTAGATTTATCATAAAGCGTTTGCTCAACCAAAATAGATAAAAAAAGCCGCATCCTATTTTAGATGCGGCTTATAAGCTGTGGTGTTTAAAAAAAGTTTAATATCCCGGGTTTTGTAAGAGGTTGGGGTTGGCGATAAGATCGGCAGTGGGAATTGGGTATAAACTATAATAATTAGCCACGGATTGACCATTTTGAACACCGCCCTTCCAGGGCCATATATATTGATTATCTGTAAACTTGCCATAACGGATTAAATCGGTGCGCCGATGGCCTTCCCAATATAATTCACGGGCACGCTCATTTTCAAGAACCTCCTGAGTCAGCGAACTTAACGTGTATGAAGGATCGTTGTTGTAAGCCCGCAGGCGTAATTCGTTAATGTATCCTAGGGCAATGCCTTGGTCGCCTCCTGATCCGGGCTTAAGAGCCGCTTCTGCATAGGTAAGATAAATCTCTGCGAGGCGGAACATAGGAAAATCGGTATCCGGGAAGTTCACAGGGTCACTGCCAATCGCGCCTGTTGACGTTATATTTCTGAACTTTCTGATCCCAATTCCCTGTGAAAATGTTCCCAGATTCTTGATGGTATCGTTCGTTTGACCGCCTCTGAAAAACATATATCTGGAGTCTATAGTATCTGGAAATTGATTGTAGAAAGCCAGAGTCGAACGCAAACCGAACCATCCTCCGGCACTGATGCCAAAACTGTCTGCGGCACTCCAACTTCCACCACCTACCGGTGCGTGCACCAGATAACAGGTACCACCGTAGGTACGGGTATTAATCCCGTCGAAGCATATGGGGAAAATTACTTCCTTAGAGAGATTATTGTCAGCCAGGAACAGATTACGGTACTTGGGTTCAAGCGTATATCCGGAACTGATAACTTTATTGCAGTAGGAGATGGCATCGGCATAACGTGGAGTTTGTATATGCGCCTCAGCATTCAAATACAATCTTGCCAGCAAAGACCATACAGCGGCCTGATTAGCTCTGCCGTATTCACTTTGGGCTACCGGAGTTATTTCGTTTTCAATAGAAGTTAATTCCGATTCGATATACTTGAATAGATTCTTTCTAGTAATTTGATTAGGATATTCTGAGCCGGGAAATTTGTTTTCATCAGTGATGTCCGGTATGTTACCATACAAGTCCATGCCGTGCCATAAACTCAGTGCCTTCAGAAAGCGTGCCTCGGCCCGATATGCGCGTAAGGTATTCTTTATAGACTCTGAGAAATTGCGTTTATCTAAATTATCCTCAGAAGTCTGACGAATGAATTCATTACACAAGGTAATCTGATACATTATACGATTGTATAGCACCGTAACGAATTCATTTTGTGAACTCCAGGTCATTTTATTTAACTCCTGAATGGTGCCGTCATTCCAGGCAATTACAGCCTCATCGGTAGGTAACTCCTGTAATTGCCAGTATTGGCGAAGGTATTGTGAGAAGCCCTCATCAATACCTGCAAGGTCAGGATTGCCGGCTGGTCCGGATTGACCACTCACAGCAAGCCCTGCATATAGTTTTGCCAGTACGTGGATGTAGTTGTTCGGATCCTCGTAAATTGTCGCAGAAGTTTCTTCGTAAAAAGGTTTACGATTAAGATCTTTTAGACAGGATGTTAAACTAATTAAAACAACAACTGCCAGGGTAATGATGTATGTCGATTTTATGTTTTTCATGTTTTGTCGTTTAAGTTTAAGATTAGAGTTGCACATTAAAGCCTAATGAAATGATACGTGGACGGGGATACAAGTTGTTATCAATTCCGTTGAATACCTCAGGGTCTAGTCCGGTATAATTTGTAATTACAAAGGCATTTTGAATATTGGCAAACGCACGAATATTTGCCAGCCCATTAAATACCTTTCCAAAATTGTAACCGATATTAATGTTATCAAAACGAACAAAGGATGCATTTTGAACATAGTAATCGGAGAAGTATTGTGGTTGAGCAAAGTTTGTTTCAAGAACATTTGACGTGGCATTGCTTAGATAGGGAGGAGCAGGAACCATTGCATTTTGAACTGCGGTAAAAGAAGCTGTATTGTTGTATACATAATTACCAATTACAGCTCGAGCTAAAAAGCCGAATGACCATTTTTTATAGGTTAGCTGAGTAGTGAAACCCAGGAATAGGTCGGGGTTGGAGCTCTTATAACGATATAGATCTTCTGAGTTGATTGTGCCATCACCATTTAGGTCTTCATATTCACCTTCGATTGGATTGCCGCTTTCGTCGTATTTCTGTTTGTAGACAAAAAATGTATTAATCGGATTACCTACACTGTTGATCTGAATCGTATTACCAACACCACCTGAAATACCGCCGATCTGATTTCCAATAGAAGTATCGTTAGCTACTTTGGATAATGACAAAATATTGTTACGGTTAGCAGTTACGTTAAAACCAACTTCAAGTGTTAGATCTTTTTTAGAAATAGGAACAGTGTTGATCATAAACTCAATACCTCGGTTTTCGATACTACCTACATTTGTTAAAACTCTGTTTTTAAAGTTAGTACCTGCAGGTATTCCAATTTCAGCTATCAGGTCAACAGTTTTTTTGTAGTAAAAATCAACAGACCCGCTGATTCTACCATTAAAGAATCCATAATCAAGGCCGGCGTTATATGTAGTGGTTGACTCCCACCGGAATGTAGGGTCATATACTGATGGGCGCAGGGTGTAATAGAACTGATTACCAAACTGGTAGGATGCACCATCATCACTCTGAGTATATACTGGCAGATAGTTAAAATTGGCGCCCACATCCTGTTGCCCTGTTTCGCCATATCCAAGTCGTAATTTCAAATCGGATAAAGCTTTAATGCGTTTGAATATTCCTTCGTCACCAATTCGCCAAGCAAATGCGGCAGAGGGGAATAAGCCCCAGCGTTCGTCTTCAGCAAAACGAGAAGAACCGTCGTTACGCAAGGTTAATGTCAATAAGTATTTTTCATTTAGGGTATAGTTAAGACGTCCATAAAACGATATGAGGGTGTTTTGTGCCTTGTTGAATGGGAACGCAGGCAGAGCAGAAAGGGTATCGCCGGCACCATCGTACTGAAGCAGATTTGGAGACTCGAAGTACCAATCCTGGTAGGAATGACCGGCAACAAAATCAACTATACTTTTTATACTTTTTAATTCTTTTTTATAATTCAGGTAAAACTCAAATAATGTATTCCGCTTGTATTGTTCATACTCAGAATAAAAACCCTTGTTTTTGGTTGTATAGTTAGTTGCCGCTGAATCTTCCACGATGACTTCACCATTACTCTTGGCAATATCATAACCTAAGTTAAGGTTAGCTCGTAACTCCGGTAAAAAATGTGTCTTGTAGTCAATCTGAATATTACCTAAATGACGTTGCACATTACCGACGTCGGAGCGCATGTTTATCATACCAACCGGATTTTTTGTTGCCAGAGCGTTGGGTACTTTTCCATTAAGCCACTCATAATAACCACCAAAACGATCACTATCAACAGTGACCGGCTGTGTAGGGTCAAAATAAGTAGCCGCGCCAATAGCCCCCTGGTTTGCAAAATTGGTTACACTAAAGCTGGACTTTTGATTGATATTTAGTTTTAGATGATCATCTAAAAACGATGGAGTTATATTAAGATTGATGGTACTGCGTTTCATATTATCAGTTATAAGTACACCATTTTGGTTCAGAAAGCCAAGAGATAAACGATACGGCAATGCTTTAATCCCACCCTGAAAACTGATGAGGTTATCACTGGAAAAAGCATTTCGATAAATTTCTTTTTGCCAGTTCGTGTTGGCATCACCCATGAGTTTGAGTTTGTTTGAATCCGTCTCAAATGTTCGGATATAATTTCGGAATTCGTCTGCTGTGAGCACATCAACGTACTTTGAAACCTGGGAGAAAGATTGAACAGTGTTGAATTCTATTTTCAACTTGCCACGCGCGGCTTTCTTTGTTGTGATAATGATTACGCCATTGGAAGCCCGGGAGCCGTATATTGCCGTTGCCGATGCATCTTTGAGTATGGTAATATTTTCGATATCGTTAGGGTTAATTAAACTCAAGGGGTTAGGAGAGCCACCAATGCCTCCATTATCTACCGGCACACCGTCGATTACAAACAAGGGGTCGTTGCTGGCATTTAGAGAAGAGCCGCCGCGTATCCGTATTGTTGAACCGGATCCGGGAGAACCTCCGTTAGGTGTGATCTGCACACCGGCAACCTTACCGGTAATCAACTGATCGGGTGTGGTTATGTTTCCCGCCAGGAAATCTTTGGAACTTACAGAAACGATAGAGCCGGTCAGATCTTTTTTCTCTGTTGTGCCATAACCAATCACAACGACCTCCTTTAACGAAGAGGTCTCCTTTTCCAGATTGATATCCACGTTCACGGTCGTGTTATTCACCGTAACCTGCTGAGAGAATTTCTTGTATCCCAGATAGGTTGATGTTAAGGTGTACGTTCCGGCATTAAGATTATCAATGACATATTTACCATTGATGTCGGAAATGGCTCCTTTGTTTGTACCTTCCAGTTGAACCGTTACAAAGGCCATAGGCTCCTTGCTTGCATCCAGAACGGTCCCGCTGATGCTTCCGTTTTGGGCATAGAGATAGCTACTGATCGTGCTGAACAGCAAAAACAGTACTAATGTTTTGTAGAGTATTTTCATTACTTGTGTATTGGGTTTAATCACCACAAGTATAATAAAATTTCATACCCTATTCAATATATAGCGAATATTTATTTACCCTATATAGATAGGATAATAGGTACGAATCGGTTATTGCTTGAACTGTTCATGATAGTCAACCAGACGTTCGATGGGTGAACGGATTATGAGGCCAAAAGGCATATCATACGACTCGCAAACCGACTTTAGCAGTGGCGCAAAACTATGAGCCACAGAACCCACACAGTTAAATGAGTATTTTTTATAATCCGTATAACCGGTAACCAGGTGTTTAAAGAAGTCGTTGAATCCTTCACGCACGATATTGATGCAATATTCGTGGTCGGCGTTTTCACCAAAGAACAAGGCGAACGAGGCTAAAAATCGATTGGGTAGTGGCTGGTTGTAAAGGCGGTCAAATATTTCTTCTTTATTCAGGGTAGAGTATTGTTTGAATTGATGATTCAACACTTCCGGAAGATAGCCTCGAAGGTAATCGCGAAGCAGTTTCTTGCCAAGGTAGGAGCCGCTTCCTTCATCTCCAAGGAAATAGCCTAGTGAATCTATGTTTTGAACGATGTATTTGCCGTCGTATAGGCACGAATTGGTTCCTGTTCCTAAAATTGCGGCAAAGCCGGGCTGATTAAAGAGCAGAGCACGCGAAGAGGCTAACAGATCGTGATCAACATAAACATTTGCCTCCGGGAAGCATTTCTCCAAAGCTTCTACAATGATTTTATTCTTTTGTGCACTCGAGCAACCGGCTCCATAAAATGAAACAGCAGTTATAGAATCTTTATTAGGAAGATGTTTAAGCAGTTGAAATTCGAGCGACTGATAAACCTGATCTGTACTGACGAAGTAAGGGTTATAACCTTCGGTTTTGAATAGTTGTCGGGAACCATCTTGACCTAATAAACACCAGGTGGCTTTTGTAGAT
>BJGO01000157.1 GCA_014190535.1 Bacteroidota bacterium
TTTGTTCGCCGGTTTGTGCAATAACAAGCCCCTGAACCGGGTTGTCGGGAGTCCATTTGATGATCAAGCCATCAGAACCAGCCGACACAAAAGAATGTTCATCGATTAGGGCAAGGGTATACACCGGCCCTTTATGACCAAGCCACTGCGAGTATTTATTTAGCTCCATTTTCATGAATCGCTGTAAATTTCCATCAAATCTTTAATTGGTGCCTGTAATTGATGAAATCACTGCTGATGCAAACACCCGTATAGTATTATGGCACATCATCGAGGATGAAGTGTTTTTTAAGTCAGGATTACAATTAGACCATTCGGAGTTGAATCAGCTTCAGGTAATTAAATCAGAACTTAAACGCAAACAATGGCTTGCCAGCAGATTTTTAATTCGGATGATTATTGATAGTCCCGGTTTTATTCGTTTAAATAAGTTACCGAGCGGACAACCTGTTCTGTCCGATTTAGATCACCATGTATCTATCAGTCATTGTGGCTATTATGCCGCAGTTATTATCAGCCGGACTTCGCGTGTAGGTATTGACATTGAAGTACAAGCTGATCGCATTCTTGCAATTCAGCATAAGTTCATTGGTGAACAGGAGTATCAATGGGCCGGTGATCTGCATAATCGATTACGATCTCTGATTATATGGTCTGCGAAAGAAAGCATTTTCAAATGGTATGCCTTAGGTCAGGTTGATTTTCGCAAACATATTATGATCTATCCTTTTGAGTCAGAGGAGCAGGGAAGTATCCACGCTTTATTTAGCAATGGGCAGGTAGAAAGGTCTCTTAAACTAAACTATAGGTGTTACCACGATTTAGTCTTGACCTGGCTGATAGACTGACTATCTCTTTGGCAGCGCAGTGATCATACCCAGTTTTTTTGCAATTTCGGTCTGCATACGATCCAGTTGAATTTTAACTTTTATTGATTGTGTAATGGCCTCCTCATCTGCTGATCGTTGCGCCTCGGTAATTTCCTTGTTATTTTCTTCAATCATATTTCGGATGCGACATAATTCGAGCCGATTAAGAATCTGTTCTGTTTCCTTTCGGTAATTTTTTTCAGATGTGCTGATGGAGATATTGTGTTCACTTTCCCAACGCTCGCTCAGTGTATATGGTTCGCCACTGATTTGTTGTGCAAATTCACGAATGAATGTATCCTGATGGTGCAACATGTCGTGAAAGGTTGGTGTCGTGTCCAGATTTAAGGTGTTATAATACCAACGCAGAACCGACTCATTTTTTTTGTTGATCCAATCTCTGTCAGCCAGATGAGAAATGATCACATCGGCAACCGTATTGTTATCGTCCCAAGAATAATTACCAAATAAAGCCAGAGTGCGGGTTATGGCGTCCTCAAGTACCAATTCCACATCGGTATGTGAGCGTTGCTCCGGTATTTCTACGGCATTGCCATTGCCGGCTGTTATATTATCATCCGATTTGGTGTTCTTTTTAATTAATACTGCTCTGGCTTTGTTTACCTCCTGAACCATTAGACTTTCATTCATTTCTGCAATGGAACTGAGTTGTTTGATAAACAAGTTTCGCTTAACCGGTTCGCCAATTAATGCAATAGATTTAATAATATCGAGTATGGCTGTGGACTTTTTTACCGGGTCCTCTCCGGCTTGTTTTAATTTAAGATCAGCTTGAAAATGGAGAAAACTTTTAGAGGCATTAAGCAACAGATCCTGCATGGCGGTTGCTCCATATTTATTTAGATAGGAGTCGGGGTCATCACCATCGGGTATGATACATATTTTTACATTAAGGCCCTCTTCAAGAGCAATGTCGAGACCACGCATTGCCGCATTAATTCCTGCTTGGTCGCCATCATAAATGAAGGTAAGATTTTGAGTAAATCGTTTGATTAATCGAACCTGATCCTGGGTGAGTGATGTGCCGGAAGATGCCACACAATGTTCAAATCCGTATTGATGCATGCTGATCACATCAGCATAGCCCTCGGTGAGCAGGCATTCATCTCGAAGTCGCATCCGTTCTCGGGCCAGATGAATAGCATAAAGTGTTTTGGATTTGTTGTAGACATCTGTTTCCCGTGAGTTTATGTATTTTGCTGTCTTCTCATTCTTACGCATAATGCGGCCCGCAAATGCGATAACCTTACCCGATAAATTATGTATAGGAAATATTACACGGCCACGAAAAAAATCATAAACCCGACCATCAGATTCTCCGATTAAACCTGCCTGAAGTAAAATTGATTTGCTGTAACCTGAGGAGTTAGCTGTTTGGTACAATACATCACTAGCATCGGGGGCGTATCCGAGACCAAATTTTTGTATGATTACCGGAGAAAATTTACGTTCATTAAAATAGCTCAGTCCTATGGCTTTGCCCTCCTCGCTGTCTGTTAATGCCTGTGAGTAGAATTCTTGGGCAAATTTGTTAACTATATATAGGCTCTCCGCTTCTTTTTGTTGCTCAATAAATTTATCGTCAGTTATCGTTTCCTCAACATGGACATTAAATTTTTTGGCCAGATGTTTTAATGCTTCCGGATAGGATAAGTGTTCATGCTCCATCAGGAAATTAACAGCATCTCCACCTTTTCCGCATCCAAAGCATTTAAATATTCCTTTAGTAGCCGATACAGAAAACGAAGGAGTACGTTCGTTATGAAAAGGACACAAGCCGGTGTAATTCGCACCACGTCTTTTAAGTGAGACATAATCACTAATTACATCTTCTATTCGGGTGGCATCAAGGATATTATTAATACTCTGTTGCGTTATCACGCCCTAAAATTGAGTATTATTTTTTATAGTTAACCAAATACGATCTTTTTATATTAATAAGAAATAAGGTTTATCAAGAGCGAACATAGTGTCTTTTACGCGCCGTATGTTAATGATGAGCCTGTTTTATTTATTGGAAACAAATAATAGACCTTTATTATATAATCCCACCAAAAAACTCAAGCATCTTTAGTAGTTGGTTAGTTAACATATGGTTCAAATTAAGATCTTGTATATAACCCTATATTCCTGTATTATAACCATTAAGATCATCTCTTACAGAAAAAAGCATCTTCTTATTATTTAATGAACAATATTTTATAAAAAATTAGTTTCATTGGAGACCTCGCCATCTTTCCAGCCGTTTCCGAGGTAAATTACCTTACCAAATCCTTCTTCATCCACAATTCTCATTATAGGTACCTCTTTAGTTATTTCTGAAGGGAATTTAAAAAAATATTTTATAACACTATCGTTTAGGTTGAAAATCATTGATAAAATTGAAATAAAAAGCAGTTTGTTTAATAGTCGGTTCGGCCTGCTGAATCAATTCGTGCACGGATACGAGCTTCTGTTTCTTTAATATTATAATCCAAACCGCTTATGGTATCGTTGATCAGCGTTACGGCTTGATTTGCTCCATAAAAAAAAGTTATAATATGTTGTGTGTATTGATTTTCATCAGTAACACGTCCTAAATCAATGATAGAATCGGGCATTCCGATTTGATTAATTAATTCCTGTTTGGTCATTCCTTGTTTAACCGATTCCAAATAATTGTGTTCTTCAATATTGTTTTGTTTGTTATGTGAAGCTTGCTTGCATGCAATCACGGAAGTCGTTAGGAATAATACGCAAAACACTAAAACCTTGGACACGGAATATCGATTAAACTTTTGAATCGCGGAACACCACCAACATAAACTAATGATAACTCTAATGCTCCTCTGCTGTTGGTCGCTTGTTGTAGCTCACTATAGTTGATGTCATAATTTATAAATCCTCTCCATGGCCCGTACTCCATACCCAGAACAGGGTACCAGGCATCTTTTGTTCTGTTATAAATACCGGTGTAAAGAATTAATCGATTCGATGCCATACTACTGATGTCGTAACCTAACATCATGCCTCCCTGTAGCTCAGCCGCCTTTTTTTGAGTTTGGAAAGAAGCCCCGGGTATAAAGAATAATTTGTCTGTAGCCTGATAGGAAACGGTCAACATGGCAAGCGGTCGCCAGCCGAGCTTGTTATCATTAAACTCTTTATAGAATGATTCTCTGGGATTAAGTACATGGAGTAGCGCAAGGTTTAAGGAGTAGCCGATTCTCTCCAGACCTGTATTCTGATACAAGATACCCAGGTTAAGATCAGGGTAGGTGATATTACTGAATGCATAATTCTCGTATGAAGGCAGGTTGGTATTAAATTTTGAATCATCCCATTGATTATTGAAGTAGAGTTTATCCCAATCAATATTCTTCTGAATAATGCCAAAGCCAACACCGGCCGAGAGGGTATGTTCTTCATCGCCACCCAAACCAATATGCACAGCACCTTGCAACATGGCTTTAGTGGTGCTCAGATTACCATCACCGGCACGATCACGAAGAATAATAGCACCCGCTCCAAAAGTTGCCGCTCTGCTTTTGTATCCGCCATTTATTTTCAGGTCACCATAAACATCAAACGTTCTCCACGGCACAGTAAAACTGCTCCACTGATTTCTGTAGTTTAAACCGGCACGGTAGGTGCCCTTGAAGTTTCCGGCATTGGCGGGATTAATATGAAGCGGTGTAGCAAAGAATTGTGAAAAGTGCATATCCTGAGCAAAGGCATAGGATATAGGCAACAAGAAAAAGATAATCAGGTACAGGATAGTACCGCGAGAATTACCGGAGATGTATCGTTGTTTCATCATCGTATTAATGTTGCGTTACCACTTTTAAATATAGGAATATTTCCATCGAGCACGGCATTGAGAGTCCAGGCGTATACATCCATTTCCTGCGGTTCGCCTTTAAAGTTGCCATCCCATCCAAAGTTCAAATCATTGCTTTCAAAAACCTTTTCGCCCCATCGGTTAAATACGCGGAACACAATGCTCTGTACCCCTCTTCCTTTTACAAGCAGGATATCATTTTGTCCGTCGCCATTTGGTGAAAATGCATTAGGTACATCGATGACCGGTGTAAAGCGAACCGTTATGAGTCGGCAGGCTGTATCCGGACAGGGGCCATTATTAAATGCAATCAGGCAAACCAGATACTCTCCATTATTAGTGAATGCATGAACCGGGTTAACATCGTTCGATGTTCCTCCGTCGTTAAAAAACCAAAGGTAGTTGGTGGCATTAAAAGACTGATTGGTAAACTGCACGGGTTCGTTAGATCCCGGATTTTGTGAGCTAACGGTAAATTGTGCAACCGGAGCAGATTCAAAAACTTCAACAGTTATAATAGCGGTGTCACTTCCATTGCAACTTGCCGGATCAAAAATGATAAATAAGGCATTGTAAGTGCCCGGCTGATTATAATTATGCGATGGATTTTCCAGTGTACTGGTACTGCCATCGCCAAATTCCCATTTAAACGTGGTGCCGCCAATACTATTGTTTTCAAACTGAACGGTTAGAGGAGCGCACCCACTAAAATAATCACCGGAAGGACTGGCCGTGATGCGAGATGTAAAGGGTATGGTTTGTGTGAATGTATCAAGTGGGTTACAGGCAGTGGTGTCATTAACAATCAGCGTAACCGTATACACTCCTGCATCATAATACGTATGAGAAGGTATATTTCCGGAACCGGTTGTTCCATCTCCGAAATCCCACTGATATGTGGCGGCAGGTGAGCTACCCTGAGCCGAGAAGTTAACAATCAGGGAATCACAGAGATCATTAAGCAAGTAAGAATAATCGGCGGTGGC
This sequence comes from Bacteroidota bacterium, assembly GCA_014190535.1. Classification (GTDB taxonomy): domain Bacteria; phylum Bacteroidota; class Bacteroidia; order Chitinophagales; family UBA10324; genus BJGO01. The sequence continues at coordinate 5,697 of BJGO01000157.1, forward strand.
ATTCGTATTAAACACAACAACAGTGGTATATGCCGTATCGGATGGAATACAGCCATTGGTTGAAAAAGCAATAAGTTGTATCGTATAGGAACCGGTGTCGCTATAGGTAAACGTGGGTTGGAATTGATTTGATGTATCAGAGGTTACTCCGGTACCAAAGTCCCAAAAGTATGATGTAGCATTCTCAGAATTGTTGATGAAGTTTACGGTTAATGGGGCACAGCCGGTAGCAGCAGGATTAGCGAGCGCTTCGTCTTTAAGGCTGGTAAGCTCAAGGGCAATCTTAAAACCAAGTTCATTACAGTTGGATGAGTTATTCGTTTCAGATAACACACCAGGTGTAGTTGGT
>BJGO01000158.1 GCA_014190535.1 Bacteroidota bacterium
TTTGGCCTTCTTACAAACAAGAAGAATAAAACCACTTTTGCCGGAATGCAAAACATTAAAACAGTATTGATTTCATCGGCTTTTATTTTTGGACTAAAACATCTTACCCATCGGGCGCGGCCTCAGATGAATCAGGGAAGTAACGCCTGGTATCCACTTAGTGATCGGTGGGATTATACGTCGTTTCCATCAGGACACACAACATTTGCCTTTGCCACGGCTACAACCTTCTCAAAGTTCTCCCGAAAAAAAATTGTCCCTGTTATTGCCTATAGCATCGCCGCTGGAGTTGCGCTCTCCCGAATTCACGATAATAAACACTGGAGCAGTGATGTCCTTGCAGGTGCCGCTATTGGTACCGCTTTTTCATTAACTATAAATCGAGGTGTAAAATATTAAACGGCTTATTAACTTACACGCTCAATGGATGCACGGGAGGTCTTATTAAAATATTGGGGCTACAGCCAATTCCGGAGTTTACAGGATGAAATTATTCAATCGGTGCACGAAGGTCATGACACCCTGGCGCTCATGCCTACCGGTGGTGGCAAGTCAATCTGTTATCAGATACCGGCACTGATGAAGCCCGGTTTGTGCCTGGTTGTTTCGCCACTTATTTCCCTGATTAAAGATCAGGTTGAGCAATTGAGACGACGTAAAATCAATGCATCAGCCCTATTCTCCGGATTGAGTCCCCGGGAGATGGATCTTGCATTACAGGAAGCAATTGACGGCAAACTGAAGTTTCTTTTTGTATCGCCGGAGCGACTCGGCACCGCACAATTTCAGCAACGCATATCTTATGCTTCTGTCAATTTGCTTGCGGTAGATGAAGCACATTGCATATCGCAGTGGGGATATGATTTCAGACCGGCCTATCTTCGTATCGCCGAGATACGCAGTATGATTAATCCCTGTCCGGTAATTGCACTTACAGCTACTGCAACAATCCCTGTTCGGGATGATATCGTAGATAAGTTGCGCTTTCGTGCTGGAAAAATTTTTATAAAAAGTTTTGAGAGGCCTAATATCAGCTATGCGGTATTGCATGAGGAAAATAAATTAGCCCGTGTAGCCTCTATGCTTAAAAAGAAATCGGGTTCAGCATTGGTGTTTGCCGGCACCAGAAAACGCACTAAAGAGATCAGCGATTATCTGGTTCAGGAAAAAATTGCGGCCTCGTTCTACCATGCGGGGCTAACCGCAGATGAGCGAAACCGCAGACAAAGGGAATGGATTGACAATAAAATACGCGTGATGGTTTGCACGAATGCATTCGGCATGGGCATTGATAAGCCGGATGTTCGTTTGGTGATTCACTATGAGCCGCCGATTAATCCGGAATCCTATTTTCAGGAAGCGGGAAGAGCAGGCCGTGATGAAAAGAAAGCCTTTGCCGTGTGTTTATATGATCATCAGGATATCATTTCGATGCAGGAACGGGTAGATGCACAATTCCCTTCAGAACAGGAAATCAAAATCGTTTATCATGCGTTGTCGGGCCATACGCAGATAGCAATAGGCGGTGGAATGGGTGTTAGCTTTGATTTTGACTTACAACCATTCTGTAAAAAATATGAACTGGATCCGGTTTCAACATTAAGTGCTTTAAAAACACTCGAACTTGAAGGATATATTGCTTTATCGGATGCAATACTGGTGCCATCCCGGTTAATGATTAAAGTTAATAAGGAACAACTATATCGTTTTCAGTTACAGAATCCAAAGGCTGAGCCCATCATTAATGCACTGTTACGTATGTATGGTGGCATCTTTGATTATTATACCACCATATCGGAACGGGATCTTGCCGGCTACATGAATACATCGCCACTCGTTGTTGAAAAAGCACTTCGCGCCCTGCATCAACGTGATTATATTGATTATGTACCCGCAACCGATAAGCCACAGCTAACCTATATCGCCCCACGACACGACACTTCCGAATTACATATTGACACCCTATTACTTCGAAAGCGAAAGGAATCATTTCGACTCAGAATGCAGGCCATGATCAACTATCTGGAAACCCGTTGGAAATGCCGAAGTCAGGCCTTGCTCCAATATTTTGGCGAGGATCAGGCTCTTCGTTGCGGTGTATGTGACGTATGTTTACGTCGACATGAACTTGATGTCAGCGATATAGAGTTCGAAAAACTTGTAGGCGCTATGAAACGGATGCTTCAGAATAAGGCGTTGTCTATCACACAACTACACAGTGAATTAAAAAACTATCCCGAACAACATGTTACAAATGCAGTCAGATGGCTTATCGATAGTAATTTAGTTGCTGAAGATGAAAAAGGACATTTACGCTGGCAATCATGAAGCGCATCCTGTTTACAGTTAGTAATGATATTTCAACCGATCAGCGCATGCATCGTATCTGCAACACCCTGCAAGAACAAGGTTATGATGTTATACTCATCGGACGCAATAGAAATAAATCCAAATCACTGCAAAAGCAGTCCTATATGCAGCATCGGTTAAATATGTGGTTCGATGCCGGTAAACTTTTTTATTTGGAGTTGCAGTGCCGTCTGTTTTTTTACCTCTTATTTAAATCTTTTGATGCAGTTTGTGGAGTTGACCTGGATACGATATTACCGTGTTACCTGGTGTCCCGAATACGTGGTAAGGTATGTTTTTATGATGCACATGAGCTGTTTACCGAGGTGCCTGAACTTAATAACAGGAGCTTGGTTCGAAGGATATGGTTAGCTCTTGAACGTTGGATTTGTACACGTAAGTCAATCGTTAAATACACAGTTAGCCAATCGGTTGCAGATATTTTTTTTGATCGGTACAAAGCGCAATTTGATGTGATACGTAATATGCCTCACATAAAAAACACACGATCAGGTAATCCATCATCCAATATCATAGTATATCGGGGAGCAGTAAATAAAGGCCGCGGGCTCGAATTTTTGATACAGGCGATGCAGTTTAATGGTTATACGTTGATCATCGCCGGTGATGGCGATATCACTGCATCGTTAAAGGAATTGGTCATAGCACTAAAACTTACAGATCGGATTCAGTTTACCGGATATCTATCACCCGCTGAACTGGATCATATTGCCGTATCAGCGCGTATTGGGGTAAATCTGCTGGACTCGGTCAGCTTAAATTATTACTACTCACTGGCGAACAAGTTTTTTGATTATGTACACCTTGGACTGCCTCAGATAACGATGCGTTTTCCGGAGTATGAAAAATTGAATGCTACATTTGAAGTAGCCATACTGCTTGACTCACTGCAACCTGAATCTATTGCTGTGGCCATAGATCAACTGATGCAACATAATGAGTACTATAAACAGCTTCAGACCAATTGCAAACACGCTTCAGCTGTATGGAACTGGGAAGAGGAAAAGAATAAACTGATTACTATATACCGCTTCGTATGAACCGCCTTCATATCATATCATTTAATATTCCTTATCCCCCGGACTACGGCGGTGTGATCGATGTTTATTATAAACTTCGTGCATTGCACGATGCCGGTATAAAAATTATTTTACACTGTTTTGAATATGGTCGTAAGGAACAGATTGAATTGAATGAAATCTGCGAGGCCGTATATTATTATCATCGTGATTTTAGTTTAAGAGATTTCTCAAGCCTGACTCCATTTATTGTTAAATCAAGAAAATCTTCAGCGCTATTAAAAAATCTGGCAAAGGATAGTGCGCCCATCTTATTTGAGGGCCTTCATACGTGTTACTACCTTAGTCATCCGGCTCTGCAATCTCGTTTCAAAATAGTACGAATGCATAATGTAGAAGCCGATTACTACAAGGCGCTTGGCCGAAGTGAGCGAAATATTATGCGTAAGTTTTATTTCTATACCGAGTCAATAAAGCTTAATTATTATGAGCGTATTCTTAAATATGCTGATCTGATACTACCCATTTCAGTTCACGATGATGAGCTTCTGAAATTGCGCTATCAACATGTTTATTACCTGCCGGCTTTTCATCCAAATTTTGATGTACAATCTTTAACCGGCAAAGGGGATTACGTCTTATTTCATGGCAATCTTTCCGTTAATGAAAATAATCAGGCAGCTGTATGGCTCACTGCCCGTGTGTTTGCAACGTTGAACAGGCCTGTAATCATTGCGGGATCTGAACCTAAATCGTCATTACGGAATATCGTTGCTCCTTATAAACATATACAGCTGATTGCTAATCCTTCGCAAAAGCACATGGCCGAGTTGATCCGTAATGCACATATTCACGTACTACCTACCTTTCAGTCAACCGGTATCAAGTTAAAATTATTAAATGCTTTGTTTAATGGTCGATTTGTAATCGTTAATGATACGATGGTAGAACATACCGGATTGGAAACGTTGTGCTCGGTTTGTAATACTGCCGAAGATATTCAACTTACGATAAATAAATTGATGGATATTTCATTTTCGTCTGCTGATATTGAAACACGTCGTACACATCTTGGCCGGGACTTTACCAATGCGGCTAATGCCAAAAAACTTATACAGCTTCTGGAGCAGTCTCTTTGATTTTCCCGTGCTCGCAGAATAGCGTTCTTGCAGGATATTTCTTAATAGTCAGATAATCGTGAGAAGCCATCAGCATTGCGGTGCCTTTATGTTCACATAGCTCAATGAGAAGTCTTACTATTTCATCTGAGGTCTCAGGGTCAAGATTTCCTGTTGGTTCGTCGGCCAGGATTATTTCAGGATTGTTCAGTAAGGCCCGCGCAATAACAACACGTTGTTGTTCTCCGCCGGAAAGTTCATAAGGCATTTTAAACCCTTTAGTGTTCAGCTTTACATAGTCGAGCACCTCGTTGATGCGTTGTGCTATTTTGTGTTTATCATTCCAACCGGTAGCCTTGAGCACAAATCGAAGATTATCGTGAACACTGCGATCCGTGAGTAACTGGAAATCCTGAAATACGATACCTAACTTACGGCGCAGGTAGGGCATTTTAGCTGAAGATAGTTTGTTCAGATGAAAGCCGGCCACGGTAACATCACCGGATGCCGGAATGATATCCCCGTATAGCATTTTGAGGATACTGCTTTTTCCACTACCCGTTTTGCCAACCAGATAAACAAATTCACCTCGAGCAATCTCGAAGCTTACATCATTAATAACAAGCGATTCGCCCTGATAGGCCGTTGCGTGACTTAATTTGATTACAGATTCCTGCATAGTTTACAATTCTAATTTTTGAATTTTACCGTAAGGCAGTTCGGCAATGATGTGCTTTATCTGTTCCTCTTTGTCTCCCAAACCTATTTTAGCAAGAGCGCCTTCGGGCCTGTCTGCCCGGAAATAGGCCAGCAAGGTAAATTGCTCATCCCGAATCTGCACATAGTCCGGTATTTTCACTTTGCCCTCAATTTTAAGGATGTACATAGCTACACGTCGTTTACACCGCAAAGCTATTTATACGTACCTAAATAAATTGTGAACGTTACTAACAAGCAACTGAACGGTACTGTAATATTCAACCTTTATTCCATACTTTAACAGCATGAATACATACGGTAAAGATGGTAAACACCTCATACGGTCTTGGGCCATGTACGATTGGGCCAACTCGGTGTTCTCGCTCACTATTGCTACCGCAATATTCCCGATATACTATGAGACGGTTACCGCCGATGGACAGGATAATACCGTTATGTTTATGGGAAGAAGTTATGTGAACACAGCGCTGTACTCTTATGCTTTGTCACTGTCTTTTCTCATAGTCGCCTTAATCTCACCGGTATTATCGTCAATTGCTGATTACCGAAGGAACAAGCTCACGTTTCTGCGATTTTTCTGTATCACCGGATCTGTTTCCTGTGCCGCATTATTTCTCTTTGATGGCTCAGATCCACTCACCGGTCTTGCCATTTTTATGTCAGCCACAATCAGTTTTACATCAAGCCTTGTTTTCTACAATGCCTACCTTCCGGAGATCTCCTCAGAAGCCAATCAGGATCGGGTAAGTGCAAAAGGGTTTTCTTATGGTTACGTA
>BJGO01000159.1 GCA_014190535.1 Bacteroidota bacterium
TGCCAGTATCGCAATAGCAATCATAGAAAGCACCATCGCACGGTATCCGAATATCGGCTTGCGCGAATTGGTGGCCATAACTTCAGATACTAATCCGAATGCAGGCAGGATAATGATGTACACTTCGGGGTGGCCTAAGAACCAGAACAGATGCTGGTAAAGTATTGGGCTACCACCGCTGTGCTCCATTTGACCAACGCCGGAAATATAAATATCGTGTAAGTAAAAGCTTGTGCCCAGCGTACGGTCAAAGATTAACAGAATAGCCGCACCTAAAAGAACCGGGAATGATAATAAGCCAAGAACTGCAGTGAATAATAATGCCCAGATCGTTAAAGGCATCTTAATCATAGACATGCCTTTTGTTCTTAAATTCAGAACAGTTGTAATGTAATTTAATCCACCCAGTAATGATGAAAAAATAAATAGTGACATACCAATGAGCCAATAGTCAGTACCTTCCATAGAACCAACTGAAGCTTCCTTAATGGCACTCAGCGGAGGATAAAGTGTCCACCCTACTCCTGATGCACCATTTGGTGTGAAGAAAGACAAGAACATCACCACGCTCGCTGCAAAGAAAAACCAGTATGACAGCATGTTCAAAAAAGGCGAAGCCATATCACGTGCTCCAATTTGGAGAGGAATCAAAAAGTTGGCAAATGTGCCACTCAAACCTGCAGTAAGTACAAAGAATACCAAGATAGTACCGTGCATGGTAATAAGCATATTGTAGAAATCGGGGCTGAGTTTACCATCCGGTGCCCAGCGCGATCCAAAGATGTCGGTTAGTATTGGAAACGATGTGTCAGGGAAACCAAGTTGCAAACGGAAAATCACCGACAAAAGACCACCAACAACAGCCCAAAAAATTCCGGTTACAAGGAATTGCTTGGCTATCATCTTATGATCCTGACTGAAGATATATTTCGAGATGAAATTCTCTTCGTGTTCGTGATGATGTTCAGGTTCGTGAATTTCACCCTGAGAATCCTGAAAGTGAACGGAGTCGTAGGGACTTAAATGTTCTTCGTCGGTGTGATGGTGATGTGTATGTACGTCGCTCATAATCTGAGGGGATTAAGGATTCAATGAAGAAAGATTAGTATTGGAAACCGGAGTGGCATTGAGATTAAGCGCAAACTTCTTCTCTAAGTCGCTTCCTTTAATTTGCGTATCGTAAAAAGATTGTTGTTTTTTAACCCAGGCCTGATACTGCTCAGGAGTGTCAACGAAAATAACCAAACGCATGGCGGAGTGTCCTTTACCGCATAAGTAATCACAGGCTAACTCGTAAACGAAATCCGGGTTTCCGGTTTTGGCTCTCATCTCGTCGGTTGTCTCTGTAGGTACTAACCAAAATGTTGTCGGAATACCGGGAACAGCATCCATCTTTACGCGAAAATGAGGCATGCCTACATTGTGAATAACATCGCGTGAACCAATTTTTAACACTACAGGTTTGCCTACTTCGAAATGAATTTCATTGGTCATAAAATCATCGCGGCTATTTGGGTCGCTAAAATTTACACCTAAAACATTTGTTTCATCGATAAGTTTAAATTCTTTCTTGCCAAGCAATCCATCCGTACCGGGGTAGCGAACCATCCAGTTAAATTGTTTACCGGTGATTTCTACAATCTTTGCGTCAGCAGGCGCAGGACCGGTGATACGGAACCAGTTATAAAGTCCAAAAACGATTAATACCGTGAGTACAATTGCAGGTATGATAGTCCACCACATTTCCAGCTTGTTGTTCTCTGGATAGTAGTAGGCAACTTTGCCTTTTTTACCACGATACTTGTAAGCGAAATAGAACAACATAACGTGACAGGCAATGAAGATAATGGCTGTAAAAAGCGTTGTGATGTTAAAACTAGAGTCTATCCATTTGCCGTGCATCGATGAAGCGGTTAAGATCATTTTATCCCAGCTATCGTAAAGCGACCAGATGATTCCTCCAAAAAATAAAAACAAGAAGACTAAATATAATTTGCCGTTTATGCTGTCTGATTCATCATTTGCCTGATCAGCACCTTTGAGTGATGCAATGTATTCGTTAGCTTTTGATATCTGGAATATGACTATTCCGAGTAGTATTAAAACTGACAGTACAAGAAGTGTGGTACTCATTGTTTGTTCTTAATTTTATATTTCGTGATGTAAAGACTCTTCTAAATGTGGGTGATTGTGATTGATTAATTCCGCATTACCCAGTCGGGTGTGTGTTACCAAGATGAGGATGCCTATGAAAAGGCAAGGCAGACAAATTTCAAGAATACCAAAACCGGCATGATCGCCGAGTACTCCGGGCATAATCATCAGGTAAAAATCAAGGAAATGACCAAGGATGATGATACACGCTGCGGCGGTTAAACTCACAACATTACGCTTGGCATCGCGAGACATGAGGATTAGGAATGGAAGCACAAAATTAAGGATGAACACCAGGAAAAATAATGTTTTATAGTGTTCAAAACGATGCTTGAAATATATAGTTTCTTCAGGAATATTTGCGTACCAGATCAACATAAACTGACAATAGGTAACATAAGTCCAGAAGATGGAAAAAGCAAACATATACTTGCCTAAGTCATGAAGGTGATTCACATTCACTTCTTTCAGATATCCTTTTGATTTAACGTGAAGCGTGGTAAGGGTGATAACCGCAATACCGGTAACCCAAAAGCTGGCAAATACATACCATCCATACATCGTACTGTACCAATGTGGATCAATCGACATTAACCAATCCCATGCAGATACAGAAATATATACAGCGAAAATGGGTATGAATATAGAAACCAGCACCAGGTTCTTTTTGTGGAATTTAACACTGTCGGCTATGTTGCCGTTATCAGAGTCAATCGAATTGCGACGAATCAGATATGCAAGAAAAACTAATGCGCCAACGAATAGTATAAAACGTGAATAGTAAAAGATATTGTTGAGGTAACCATGCTTGCCGGCAAGAATAGGGTCATAATCTGCGGCACCCTCTTCGACCACACCGTGATGAGCCCAGTGATACAGATCGTGTTGACCAAAAATCAAAACAGCAAATAAAATAGCCGCGCCAATGGGCAGATAACCCATGATCGCTTCCGGTATACGCTTCACAACCACAAACCAGCCACCCCAAGCCAGGTAGTGCGCCGATATGAAAAAAGCAGCAGCCATGGAAATGCCCAGGAAGAACACACCATTTAATAGCAGGTTAGCCCATAACCGGTGTGCGTGTTCTCCATGATAGGCAAAGATTCCATATCCTAATCCCACAACACCGAGTGCAATAAGCACGTAGGCAATCAATTTAAGTTGTGGTGTAAAAACATATTTCTTAGTATCCGTTAACATGTTTGATTTATGTGTTGGGTAAGTTATTTAGGTTGGTTTGCAGTTGCTGTAATTGATTTAATACTATCGGTGTAGTGCGTTTGCATAGACCGAATGTAGCTAATCACCATCCAGATTTGATTCTGATCGAGCTGTGATGCATAAGAGCCCATCAAGTTACGCCCGTAGTGTACCGAATGAAACATCTTACCTTCGGGTAAAGCCAGCAGATTTTCACTATAATAAGATGGTGGTGGTGGATACGGATTTTTAATGCCGGGATTTTCAACGATAGAGCCATTGCCCTTACCACCTGCACCGTGGCAGGGTGAGCAATAAATGTTAAAGAGGCGCTTTCCTTCTCCAAGTGAGGAGGTATCTATGGTCAGAGGATTCTTAACAAATAATCCGGCAGAATCGTAGCCCGTTGGTGTATTCGAATATTTGTACGGTCTGAAATGATTCAACTGTCCTACATTACCCTGGTAAAGTGGTATAGAGCCTTTCACCGGTATGCGATTAGTGATGCTGTCTTTAAAAACAGGGTTGGATGAGTAGGTTTCATACGCAACAGAATGAGCCATGTCAGGCATATACTCCCATCCGGGTTTTGAAGAGTCTTCCATACAAGAACTGAACAGCAAGGTGCCGGTCAGCATCAGTATCATAAAAAACGTTTGTGTAATCAATCTCATATTGTTGAGTAGGTTCTGTTTCGTTTTTAATAATGGCGTTTTAGTTGTCTTTCTTTAATTTCATAAGCACCGCTCGATTTCAAAATGGAATTAATTTTTTGAATATGATCGTCGCTTAATTTTTTGTCTTTGTTGAACACGATACAAAACGCGTCATCCGTAATACGGTCATCTAATTTTTCGCGGTTGCGTCCCGGATATAAACCACAACGCAACAAGAAGGTAAGGGTCATTCCGATACCTGCACATAATACGGTAAACTCAAATGTAATCGGTATGAATGCAGGAAAGGAAAAGAACGGTTTACCTCCATAAATCATCGGCCAGTTGCTGGTGAACACCCAACTCATGAAACTTAATGCACAGGTGGTGCCTGTGATACCGTAAACAAATCCAGCAATGTGCAGGCGAGATTCCTTGAGCCCCATTGCGTGATCCAAGCCGTGTACTGGAAAGGGAGTTAATACATCATGTATCTTTATACCTTCAGCACGTATTTTCTTAACGGCATCGATGAGTATTTCCTCATCTTTAAACAATCCAATGATATAGTTATGAGCCATGTTAATTGTTAGGGTTTAGTGGGGTGAAGGGAACCGGATGATGAAGTATGAATGTCGGCATGATGATGCGAAGCCGCGTGAGCCTTCTTTTGTGCTTCACCACTAGTTTTAAGTATGGCTTTAACCTCGGCCATAGCAATAACAGGTAAAGTTTTGGCGAATAAAAGGAACGCAGTAAAGAATAAACCTATGGTACCAACATATATGCTAATCTCGACCCAGGTTGGTGAGTAATTCGCCCATGAAGACGGTATATAATCGCGGTGTATCGAGGTAACAATGATTACAAAACGCTCAAACCACATACCGATATTGATAACAATAGACATAAAGAAAGTGAACGTTACGCTACGACGCAGTTTAGGAAACCAGAATAACTGTGGCGATATGACATTGCACGTCATCATACCCCAATAAGACCACCAGTATGGACCCAAGGCGCGATTCATGAAGGCGTATTGTTCGTACATATTTTGTGAGTACCAAGCGGTAAACAATTCAGTCAGATACGCGCAACCGACAATGGAACCGGTTAAAACGATAATTTTATTCATCGACTCAATGTGCCCGATCGTGATATAATCCTGAAGGTTCAGCACTTTTCTTGTAATGATCATCAGGGTTAATACCATTGCAAAACCGGAGAAGATGGCACCGGCAACGAAATAAGGAGGGAAAATGGTTGTGTGCCATCCCGGAATTACCGAGGTAGCGAAGTCAAAGGATACGATGGTGTGTACTGAAAGTACAAGAGGTGTGGAAAGTCCGGCGAGAACAAGCGATAAGGCTTCATGACGTTGCCAGTGTTTTGCAGAACCGGTCCAGCCAAAACTCATGATACTGTATACCATTTTGGCAATCTTGCTCTTGGCACGGTCTCTCACCGAGGCCACATCGGGAATTAAACCGGAATACCAGAACAACAGTGATATGGTAAAGTAGGTAGATATCGCAAATACGTCCCAGAGAAGGGGTGAATTAAAGTTCACCCACAGTGGTCCGCGAGAGTTCGGATAAGGTATCGTAAAGAAAGCGAGCCAAACACGTCCCATGTGAAATATGGGGAACAAGCCCGCGCAGATTACCGCAAATATCGTCATCGCTTCAGCGGCACGGTTAACGGCAGTACGCCATTTTTGACGAAACAAAAGAAGAATCGCTGAAATCAGTGTACCGGCGTGACCAATACCGATCCACCAAACGAAGTTGGTAATATCCCAACCCCATCCTACGGTTTTGTTCAATCCCCATACACCGATACCGAACCAAACGGTCCAACCGAGTGAGAATAATCCCCAGCACATCAGAATGGCTGAGAGTGTAATTGAAATGAGCCAGGAGCGCGATGGCTTAGCTTCTATCGGCCTGCAAATTTCTTCAGTGATCTGTTGCTATTCTTTTGTGCCTT
>BJGO01000160.1 GCA_014190535.1 Bacteroidota bacterium
CTTGGACAGGATGGTACGATGCAGGGCGAGAGTCCACGGCACGAGGATAAGATGATGCGTGCGGAGGAGGTTGCACATTATATCATTAAGGCCACATTGCAACGGAAACGAACCATTATACTAACCCGACAAGGTAAGCTAACCGTTTGGCTGAATAAATTCTTTCCCGGATTTATGGATAAGCTAACCTTTAATCATATGAAAAAGGAACCCGGTTCTCCATTCTGATTAAGCTATCGCAAATCAGGTACTACATTGCAAGCCAATCTTGTTACTTCGAATTCAGGTATGCACGAATGCCACCGGTGAGCTGGTATACATTAGAGTACCCTTTATTGAGTTGCAGATATTTAAGCGCTTCAGAACTGCGTTGCCCCATCTTACAATACAATATCACTTTCTTGTCTCTGGGTATTTCGAAATAACGTGAACGCAGTTCGTTCAATGGAATCGACAATCCGCCAATATTTAATAATTCATGTTCGCGAATATCCCTGACATCAACGAGTACAAGTGGTTCCTGATTACGAATCAGTTTACGTAATTCGCTTGCATCCACTTCAAAGGATCCACCCTGATCGGCTGACTGAATACTGCATAGGTTTGAGTAGTACATATCATCTTCCAATGGTGTATTCTTAATTTTTTTTGCCTCAGCTTCATCACGATGATAACTGAATGTGTTTTGTTGCATACTATACTGATCGAAAACGAGATACTTATCAATCAGTGCCTGTCCTATTCCGGTGATTACTTTAACCGTCTCCACAGCCATCAGAGTACCAACGAAACCCGGCACAGCACCAAGCACGCCTATCTGATCGCAGGATGGGGCATCCATAGCGTGAGGTGGTGACGGAAAAAGACAACGGTAGGTTGCGCTTCGGGAGGTATCGCTTAATGGAGCATTAAACACACCAACCTGTCCCTGATACTGAAATACAGAGCCGGAAATAAACGTCTTATCCGTTTTAACACAAAGATCATTTATTAGATATCTGGTACCGAAGTTATCACTGCAATCCAGCACATAGTCATATGCCATGAGCAAATCAAATGCATTCTCTGCAGTGAGCTTAGATTCGATAGCTGTAATGCTGATATGAGGATTACGCACTTCGAGTTTCAGTTTGGCAAGCATGGCTTTTGATTTACCTACATCCTGCATATTATATAACACCTGCCGTTGCAGATTACTAACATCAACCGTATCAAAATCAATCAACGCGATACGACCTACTCCCGATGCGGCAAGATAGAGAGCGGCAGGACACCCCAATCCACCAACACCAACAATAGCCACAGAGGCATTTTTTAGTTTAAGCTGTGCCGCTGTTCCAAATCCATTCAGAACGAGCTGACGATCATAATAGGTGATTTCCTCCTGACTGAGACTCATAATTACTCTGAAAAGCTAAACACTTTTTCCCAATCTTTCCATAGGGGTTGAAGGCCTTTACTTTTGAGCACGTGCACAATCTCGGCCGGACTGCGTTTATCATCAATTTCAAACTGTTCGAGTTCTTCCGGCAATGTGGCATAACCACCCGGGTTTGTTTTAGAGCCGGCACTTACTGATGTTACCCCGATAGAGAATAAATGATCACGGAATGTAGCCTCTTCGCGCGTAGAAAGCGATAATTCCAGATCCTCATTAAACAATCGATAGGCACATATTAACTGCACCAGATCCCGATTAGATAATTCATACTTAGGCGACTCCATGCCTATGGCAGGTCTCAATCGGGGAAACGAAATGCTGTACTTGGTTTTCCAGTAAACCTTTTGTAAGTAATGCTGATGCAGTGCGGTGAAGTAAGAGTCGACACGCCAGTTTTCCAAACCAAGTAATACGCCAAGACCTATTTTATGAATGCCCGACTTGCCCAGACGGTCCGGTGTTTGGAGGCGATATGTAAAATTGGATTTTTTGCCTTTGGGGTGATAGTGTTTATAATTTGCCTCGTGATAGGTTTCCTGATACACAAGCACCGAATAAACACCGGCCTGAATCAATCGGACATATTCTTCGCTATCCAAGGGTTGAACTTCGATTGAAATATTTTGAAAAAATGGTCTGATGATGTTTACAGCATGCTCCAGGTAATCTATTCCTACGGTTTTATTGGCTTCACCGGTAACGAGTAATACATGATCAAAACCCATTGCTTTAATATGCTCTGCCTCGCTAATTATCTGCTCATCTGAAAGCCGCACTCTGGGTAGCTGGTTATCGTATCGAAAACCGCAATACGTGCAGATATTCTGACATTCATTGGAGAGATACATCGGAATATACATTTGTATGGTATTCCCAAAACGCTTGCGGGTAAGTTTACGGCTGGCCTCAGCAAGCGCCGGAAGATGTTCAGCAGCAAGGGGTGAAATGAGTGCTAAGAAATCATCAGGTGTTCCGTGTCCCGCATGGGCAATGGCGCGCTGTATATCGCGTTCGTTTACAGACTGAATTTTTTGTTCGATGTCGCTCCAGGAAGCGGAGTAAAAAAGTTGGTCGAACATGGTTTAGAGTGAGCTGATAAATTCGGTGAACGGACTCGATGCCTGTGCCAGATCGGAAACGGGAGCACTATCCGTACTCCTGTAAATGGATCCTGCTTCTACAGCTTGCCTGAACGCATGGGCAATACGAATGGGATCAGCCGATACCGCTATCGCTGTATTAACCAATACTGCATCTGCGCCAATTTCGAGCGCTTCAGCGGCATGCGATGGCCTGCCGATACCGGCGTCAACAATAACAGGAACATTACTTTGTGCCATGATGATGTTCAACATCGCTTTGGTTTCCAGACCGCGGTTTGTGCCAATGGGTGCACCTAAAGGCATCACGGCCGATGTGCCCACATCTTCGAGCCGTTTGCAGAGCACCGGATCGGCGTGGATGTATGGAAGAATGATAAACCCTTTTTTAGCCAGTTCCTCAGTAGCTTTCAATGTTTCTATAGGATCGGGAAGTAAATATTTGGGATCCGGATGTATTTCCAGTTTTAACCAGTTGGTTTCAAACGCTTCCCGACAAAGTTCGGCACAAAGCACAGCCTCTTTTGCTGTGCGTGCACCACTGGTGTTAGGTAATAGTTTTACATCCAGTTTTTTAACCGCCTCGAGGATGTCATCTTCAGGGTGGAACTGATCCACACGCTTCAACGCGATGGTGACCATTTGTGTGCCGGAAGCCTTGATGCTCTCTGACATCAGTTGATTAGAAGAAAATTTTCCTGTGCCTAAGAATAGCCGGGAATGAAAGACGTGTCCGGCAATCGTCAGGTTATCCCTTTTTTTATCTAACATAGTGACTTAAATTTTTCAAACGAATGAATCATTCGTTGTATGTGTTCAAATTGATTTGAGCGAAGTGCCCGAATAATACAGGACGATACAGCAACCTGTCTTATTCCAATCTCTAACAAGGTGTCAATATCATTAAAATCGATTCCTCCGATAGCAACAATCGGAACTGATAATTTCGATTCGGAGTATTCTGCAACAACCTGCATAAGCCCCTTTTGTCCGAGCAAAGGATTTAAATCGTGTTTGGTGCTTGTATATCGGTAAGGCCCAATGCCGGCATAATCCGCCTGATGATGTTGAGCAAAAACCAGATCAGCGATGGTATTACAGGAGTACCCAACTATTTTATCGCTCAAAAGCTGACGTGTTTGCGAGAGGTCAACATCATGTTTACCTACGTGAACGCCATCTGCGTTTGACTCGATTGCAACCTGCGGGTTGTCATTTACAATAAAAACACATTGATGCTTTGCGGTAATTTCACGAATCTGTTTTGCCTGCTGAACCCATTCCTTATGTGGCGTATTCTTCGTTCGGTACTGTATCCACCGTATACCAGCATTACAAGCATCTATTGCCTGATTCGTGTGTGAATAATCCGGAATATCGGCTGTAATGAACTGCACTGGAAATATGGCCATAGATGATAGACTGCTTTACGTAACTTGCTGTTTTAGTTCCTGTATCGATTGCTTATATTCCTGTAAAGCCTTTCCCGCTATGGAACACGCTTCCTGCAACTCATGTTTTTTTAGTAGCGCACATAATATTCCGCTCGCAAGGCGGCAACCGGTTCCTCTTACCTGCTCGTGATGCGGATTCAAGGGATACGTATAGCGATGGGATGCTGTGGAAGTAAATAAGATATCGGTTACTTCAACGGAATCGATATCATAGGATTTAATAAGCACATAGGTATGAGCACGGATGAATTGTAAGGCTTCATCAACTCCGGATGTTAATTGTAAAAATTCTTTTTTGTTTGGCGTTATCAGATAAATGTCAGACAGGAATGCATCGACATCTTTGATTCGCCATGGATAAAACGTTTGTCCACTGGTGCTTGCCCTAATGGGATCCCAGACTATTTTTATTTGTGGATTGGCAGCTTTCAGCATCTCAACCACCATATACAATACTGCAGGATTTTCAATAATGCCAATCTTGGCAACCTGAATGATATTGGACTTTAAGATTAAACGAAGTTGTTCCTTAATCCATTCCGGATGCGACCACCGGATAGCATAAAAACGATCATTGCTCTGAATCGTATCTGCAGTTAGAATAGTGAATGGCTTCACACCCATTTTTTGACACACTGAATGATCAGCCAAGATACCGGCACCTCCGGTTGGATCTAATCCGCCTATCAACAAACTGTTATGTTCAGTTCCTTGCATTTATCTAATACCTTTTTGTATTCTGCAATGGGGTCATTGCCTTGCCAAACAATACCTAATAAACCAAATCCGTAAAATCCAAAATTGACTACTTCTTCTAGTTTATCCGCGGTAATGCCCCCAAGTGCTATAACCTTGTATTTTGATTTGGCAATAGATTCACGAAGAGTACTCTCGTTAAAAGAACTCTTGTGCCCCAGTTTTGATATGCTTTCAAATATCGGGTTTAGAAAAACATAACGATAGAGCGGATTATAATGTCTTAGGCTATTTACTACGTGAAACGATGTGCTGATTTGTAAGTCGGGACGTTTGTATTTCAGATATTTGAGCATGAACCAGTTAAAAAATTTATGTTTTTTACGGTGTCGCTCCGTTAAATGAATGCCCTTGAGTTGAAAAGATGCGGCCAGTTCGTGATGCGTATGAATAATAATCCGGTTGTGGTACCGCACATCAAACTTGCTCAGATAACGCCTCAGCTTTTCGGTGGAGTATTTCGGTTTTCTTACGTGATATTGAGTTAACCCCATTCGGAACATTTCCATAACGAGACCTTGCTCCTCAGGAAAATCTTTCTCAGGACTAATGAGTATTAACCGCAATTGTTTTTCATCGGCTTCCATAATAGATGGTTATAAATAGTTAATGATTATTTACTGTTTGATATAGATATTGTTTCCGGATTCTTTGAATTCCGCAGCCATCTGACTCATACCAGCGGCAACGGCGTCTTCAGCGGCAATCTGATGTTTTTCGGCGTATTCCCGAACTTCCTGTGTTATTTTCATAGAACAGAATTTAGGCCCACACATGGAACAAAAGTGTGCCACCTTGGCATTATCTGACGGCAAAGTTTCATCGTGAAATGCTCTTGCTGTATCGGGATCCAACGACAAATTAAACTGATCCTGCCAGCGAAACTCAAAACGAGCTTTGCTCAGCAAGTTATCGCGCCATTGTGCTCCCGGATGACCTTTGGCAAGATCTGCGGCGTGTGCGGCAATTTTATAGGTAATCACACCATCTTTAACATCTTTCTTATTGGGCAAACCCAAATGCTCTTTAGGTGTTACATAACACAACATCGCGGTACCATACCAACCGATCATTGCGGCGCCGATAGCCGAGGTAATATGATCATAACCGGGCGCAATATCCGTTGTGAGCGGACCGAGCGTATAGAACGGAGCCTCGTGACATATACGAAGTTGTTTATCCATATTCTCCTTGATCAACTGCATA
>BJGO01000161.1 GCA_014190535.1 Bacteroidota bacterium
CGATGTATTGCGTTTCGTTGCTGTTCATAAATTATGGGGGGGGGGATTACTTCAACAAAAATACTAATATTTTTAGTATACCAAATAATACTTATTATCGAAATTTTGTAGCGGTGTCGCTAATCGTTATCTATTTTTACTTGATTACTGAATTAGTATGAAAATCACTTACTACGGACACTCGTGCTTTGCGGTGCAATGCGGCACATTCAATTTGTTGTTCGACCCCTTTATTTCTCCTAATCCCAAGGCTAAGGATATAGACATTACTTCTATTAAAGCCGATTATATATTGCTCAGTCATGCGCACGGCGATCATATTGCCGATGCGGTTACACTGGCTCATCAGAATAACGCCACATTAATTGCAGCATACGAAATAACCGAATACTTCAGTAAAAAAGGAGTGACCAAATATCACCCTATGAATACCGGCGCTTATGTGGCATATCCGTTTGGCAAATTGCGCACCGTGGTGGCGCAGCACAGCAGTACTTTTCCTGATGGTACTCCGGGTGGTAACCCTATGGGGTTTGTGATTGAAGCGGAAAAAACTTTTTACTATGCCGGCGATACTGCGCTAACTATAGATATGGAGTTGATAGCTCGCAAGCATCAGGTTGACTTTGCCTTGCTTCCCATTGGCAACAATTTTACTATGGACTATATCGATGCCTGTGATGCTGCGGATATGGTGAAGACTAATCAGGTAGTAGGTATGCACTTTGATACGTTCCCGTATATAGAAATTAATCACCGCGAAGCGGAAACTTATTTTGCGAAGCGCAATAAGACATTGAAACTACCTGCAATCGGGGAAAGTTTTGATATCTATCCTTAATATGTTACATTCGTTATAATAAAAACTATATTGGTATGAAAGATTTTACACACACTCCTTTTACAAGATTTATCATTCTTGTTGTAATGTTTAACATTTTTCAATTAAGCACCACACACTACGCTATGGCGCAGTGTTTTCAACCTGCCGTAGTAAACGAAAACGGAACAGATCCGGGAAATATTACTGTTGGTGGTAACACCGGTAACGACATTAAAATATTTGACACTGAAATAATGCGTGTTAATGTCTGGGATGGCAGTTATTGCGGATTAGGCTGGAATTATTTTGACGGCACAACCACACATACCGGATTTTTAGTGATTGATGATAGTGGTGACCCTGATGTATCATTAGTACATAATGGTACTACTTGGTTTGCATTAGTTTCAAAAGTTTCTACCATTGATGGAGGAATATATTTGGATGTTTATGAGTTACAAAATATACCAGTTGGATTTGTGCCGCTTGCAGGTAATATTGACATTTTACTATCATCAAGTGCCGGAGCATACAACAATAATGTTAACATAGATGCAGATGTTGCCGGGAATTTTGCTGTGATATGGGATGATTTGAACAGTGGTGATATCGAGATGTTTGGAGGCACAACTGCGACGAATAACATTCCTACACTGAGTGCGAATGGTATGAAAACAATACCTAATACGTTTGAATTTATACAGCCTGATGTGAGTTTATACACCAACTACAATAACGACATACTGGTTAATTACTCGTACCTTGACCCTTCGACTTCAACATTATATGTAGGTACTGATTTGTTTACAGATTTAACAGGTAGTTCTAATTTGAGTAATAGTAGTCCATTTTCAGAGGTTTATAGCGGAACAATCGATCATCCGAGAGTAGCCAGTGCACCAACCGATGCATTGACTAACGATAATTTATGGACTGTTGTGGCAACGCACATTGATAATGGAAGAATTGATATAGTAGGGCACACATTATGGGCAAGTACCGTATATGACTATGTATACACAGACGGCAGTATGAGTGCAAACTTATGTGACATTGGTTCTGACTGGTATAATCGGTTTCCGGTGGTTACTTATTGTAATGCAACAAGAGGACTAGTAGTAGGTTGGGCAAGCACTTATGATCAATCTATTGATTTTAATCCTTACGGCTTAGTTGCTTTAAGATGTTTGTATGACGGCAGTTATTATCCAATAACACAAGGAATGACTACCTACGATGGATTCCTGATCGTAAATTCTGATAATCCCAATAATGATTGGGAGTATATGCTATCGGTTGCTGGGAGAGACGGAGATTTAAACTCGCATAAGATATTGTATAGCTTCTACTATGAAAATGACGACGACCTGATCTATAAGGAGGTTGACTGGCTGGCTCCCACTTTACGATTGGAAGAGAAGATTTCTTCAACTACTAATATCTACCCTAATCCTTTTAGCAACAGTTTTAATATTCAGCTACCCTTTGAAACGGAGTGTGTTATTACTATTACTGATATGGCCGGCAGAATGTTGTATTCTCAACAACTCTCAACAAATGCTAAGGTTCAAAGCTATAGTGGTTATGGCAACAATCTGAATCAAGGGTTGTATCTATTAACTGTCACGGATATAAATAACGGAACAGTAAGCCGTACGAAAATTGTAAAACAATAAATAGGTTCGTTATGAAAAAGTTATCTGTTTTACTGATATTAATTTGTTTTTGCATACATTCCATAAAAGCGCAACAAAACGATAAGTACTGGTATTTTGGAGATAAATGCGCAGTTAGATTTGATACGAGTGGTATTTCTTATATAAGCAATAGTAATATGTTCACTTGGGAAGGTAGCGCAGCACAGGTAGATAGTATGGGAGAGTTATTGTTTTATACAAACGGTGAAACTATATATAATAAAGAAAATCAAATCATGATGAATGGTGATAGTCTTGGCGGGCATAGTAGTTCTATGCAAAGCGTAGTGATAGTACCGGATCCTGCGAACATTAATGAATATTATATTTTCACTACTGATGCATTAGAAAATCAATATCAAAATGGTTTATGTTGGAGCAAGGTGAATATGCAGTTAGATAATGGACTGGGAGGTGTTACTACAAAAAAGAATCAACTACTTACAGGAGTTAGGGAGCGATTAACCGCCATAAAACGTCCGGGATGTAACGGCTACTGGGTTCTAACTTATCAAGATCCTTATCAGTATTATGCTTATCCTATTACTTATTCAGGAATAGGACAACCCGTGATTTCAACTTTAAACGGTTTTAATTCAATTATTAATACAACGCCTCCTCACTCTAGGGGTTGTATTAAAATTAACCATAAATCATTAATTTTTGCAAACTTGATATTTAATTCACTATACTATCGATTTGATTTAGGGACATTTAATATTCATACGGGAACGTTTGCTTTAAAAAATGTTTACACACCACCTCATAGTAATTCACATATTGAATTTGCTGATACCAATACATTATTTTCAAGCCATGGAGGGTTTCCATATACAATAACTAAGTATAAGTTAGAAGAAGTGGCAGATTCGTTTCAAATAAATATAGTTGATACGGTTGTGGTTCTCGGCTATAAATCTATTGCCTTAGGGCCGGATGGCATCCTATATATATTTAGATACAACAAGAAGAAATTATCCGCCATACTCAATCCTACAGACAGTAATCCTTCAATTTTGGTTGATTCTATTATTGGATTAGATAATTTATGCAAATTAGGCCCTCCGAATGGGCTACAGATACCGTCTCAAAATATAGCACCACCGCAAGCACAGTTTTTATATTCGACAACAAAAATCTGCGTAGATTCATGCATAGACTTTTATAATCGAAGTTGCGATGCCTACCAGTTCGAATGGTTTTTTGAAGGGGCCGTACTATCCTATTCCACAGAAAAGAATCCTCAGAACATTTGTTATCCTGAGTCGGGGAACTACGGGGTGATGCTGGTGGCGCATCACGGCGCGTATTCGGATACGGCATACATTCCGGGACTGATACAGGTGTATTCTACACCGGAGTTTAGCATAGTGCAGAGTGGGGATACTTTATTTTGCAGTAATCCGAGTGTTTCATTTGCTTATCAATGGTATTTGAACGGTAATATGATAAGCGGCGCCAACGGCTCCTTTTATATTGCCACGCAAAACGGCACATACTCTTTGGAAGCTACAAATGCACAAACCTGTGCGGCTACGCAATCGTTGGCTGTAACGGGTGTGGGTATGGAGACTTTGGAGCAGCATTGTGATGTGCGTGTGGTACAGAGTAATGGTTTTATTCAACTGCAAAATGAGAGTTTACGTGGTGCGCAATACCGTTTAACGGATGTAAGCGGCAGGGTGCTCGAGGAGGGCAGCATATTGCCCGGTGCACGAACAATGGTGTTGCTGCATTATTCGGGTGTTTATTTTTTGCAGCTTGTATGTGGGGATAAGCGCGAGGTGGTGAAGGTGGTGAGGTGATTTAATTTCTTTATCTGAATAGCAAAAGAAACGGAGATAACAAGATTTTGAGATTCCTCGTGCCTCGGAATGACAGCGTCGAAGGAACACTCATCAAATAATCTTAACATTGTTGAACAAAGTTGAATTACATGATGCCCAAGATTGAACAACTGCACCCCTATCAGGGACAACATTTTTTTCTCATTGCAGGACCCTGCGTGGTGGAAGATGAACCAACGGTGATGCATATAGCAGAGTATTTGCGAACGCTGACCAACAGATTACAGGTGCCGTTGCTATTTAAAGCATCATACCGTAAAGCCAATCGCAGCAGCGGAAAATCTTTTACGGGAATAGGGGACGAAAAGGCGTTGAAGATTTTAGCTAAGGTGAAAAAAGAACTGGCTCTGCCTATAGTTACCGATATACACAGTGCGCCTGAAGCTGCTATGGCAGCGGAGTACGTGGATGTGCTTCAGATACCGGCTTTTCTTTGTCGCCAAAGTGATTTACTGGAAGCAGCGGCAAGAACCGACAAATGGGTAAACATTAAGAAGGGACAATTTCTATCCGGAGAAGCGATGCGTTTCCCGGTGGAGAAAGTGATAGAGGCAGGAAACAATAAGGTGATGGTAACCGACAGAGGAAACAGTTTTGGTTATACCGATATGATTGTGGACTATAGAAACATTGTAGCGATGAATCAATTGCAGGTGCCGGTGATTATGGATTGTACGCACTCGCTGCAACAACCCAATCAAAGCAGCGGTGTTACCGGTGGCAAGCCTGAATTGATTGAAACCATAGCCAAGTGCGGCATTGCCGCAGGTGCCGATGGATTGTTTATTGAAACACATTCCAATCCTGCAATAGCAAAAAGTGATGGCGCCAATATGTTGCGTCTGGAATTGATGGAAGACTTGCTGAAGAAATGTATCCGCGTGTTTGAAGCGGTACAATAAATATTTATTCTAAACTCCTTCGTAAATGATAGCAGCACCCTGCCCCACACCCACACACATGGTGGCCAGGCCATAATGCGATTTCCTGCGTTTCATCTCGTGAAGAAGTGTGGCTGAAATGCGTGAACCACTACAACCTAAAGGATGTCCGATAGCTATGGAACCTCCATTTACATTTACTTTGGTCGTATCGAGCTGTAACGCTCTGATACAGGCAATACTCTGAGAAGCAAATGCTTCATTCAGTTCAATTAAATCTAAATCGGCAGCTTTTATTCCTGCACGTTGCAGGGCTTTCTGAGAGGCCGGAACAGGGCCAATACCCATGATAGACGGGTCAACACCGGCAGCAGCAACGCTAACAATCCGGGCCATCGGCTTGAGTTTAAGACGCTTCACGGCATCTTCTGATGCCAGGATTAAACCTGCAGCACCATCGTTGATGCTTGATGAATTTCCAGCCGTAACCGTACCATCTTTTTTAAAGGCCGGCTTGAGCTGAGCTAGTTTTTCCAGTGAGCTCAATCGCGGATTTTCATCTTTACTCACCGGTGTAATTTCACCTTTGCTGTTATATACATTCACCGGTACCACCTCGTCAGTAAAAA
>BJGO01000162.1 GCA_014190535.1 Bacteroidota bacterium
CCTGATGATAAGCTGGAGCTTATTGTTGTTGACGGAAAAAGCACGGACCAAACTATTGAGTTAATTTCAGAAACCTTTCATTCGAACCAACGCATAAAGCTGATCACAAATGAAAAACAAACTACCCCTTTTGCGCTAAACCTCGGCATTAAACATTCCACATCGGAATTTATCATGATACTTGGGGCACACTCTACAATCAGCCCTAATTATATTGATACTGCAATCCAACACTTGATGGCCGATACTACTTTAGGGTGCGCCGGTGGCCTTCTAAAAAGTATTGCAACCACTAACTCGTCGGGAATTATTGCAACCGCTATGCGCAGTGCATTTGGTGTTGGTAACTCGCATTTCAGAACCGGCTTGCAATCCGGATATGTTGATACGGTTGCCTTTGGGGTATACCCAAGAAAAGTTCTTGATGCCGTTGGATACTTTGACGAAGAGCTGACCAGAAATCAGGATGACGAGATGAGTTATCGCCTAATTAAAAGCGGATACCGGATTTACTTAGACCATACGGCATCTGCAACGTATTATGTTCGTAACAGCCACGCCAAACTAGCCCGTCAGCAATTTCAATATGGCTATTGGAAAGTATATGTTAATAAAAAACATAAAGCGATTACCACCCTAAGGCAACTGGTACCACTGTTTTTTCTGCTGTACCTGATCAGTATACCCATAGGTGTTCTGTTTCCGGTATGGTTCACACCGCTATTCTTATACCTCTTAATTGCAATGATTATCTCTATGAAACACAGTCGTAAATTCAGCGATGTACTTGTACTTGCCTTTACATTTCCGGTACTACACATTTCTTATGGATATGGCTATCTGCGAGGTATCATCGATTTCATATTTTTAAATAAAAAGCATATTCAGCAACATACCCAACTTACCCGATAAACACCGCCTAACTAAACATCATGCAACGTATAAAACCATTTTGCGGAATAAGACCGACCAAAGCACTGGCTGACAAAGTCGCCATACTGCCCAATAACCTGATGAATGAAGACGCCCGGAGGGATATTGCTTTACGAAACCCGATATCGTTTGCTCATGTGATTAAACCCAGAATTAATTTTCAGGAGGGTATAGAGAAAACCGACCAACGATTATTTGACTTCGCGGCAGAGTATTTAGAAAAACTGATACGGGACAAAACTGTATTTCAGGATGAAACGGAGTGTTATTATGTGTACCGACAAACTCTGAACGGCCGCAGCCAAACCGGCATCATTGCTCGCTATCATTTGGATGAATATGCCAATGGTAATATTAAAAAACACGAGCATACGCGATCGGAAAAAGAATCGGAGAATGTGAAACATATTCTAAGCACCGGCATACAAAGCAATCCGGTATTTCTGGCCTATAATCCGGTACCGGAAATCGACACGCTGATTAATACCCTCACAGCTGAAGTGCCGGATTATCATTTTTTATCTGACTTCAATGTGTATCATAGCCTATGGGTAATCAGTGACAATACACGTATACAAATTCTCTCCCGGTTACTAAACGAAAAAATACCCTATAGCTATATTGCAGACGGTCATCACCGGGCGGCCTCCGCTGGTCTGGTTGCGGATATGAAAAGAAAAGAAAACCCCAATCATCAGGGTGACGAATCGTATAACTACCTGCACACTTGTTTATTCCCTTCCAATCAACTCAAAATATACGACTACAACCGCATTGTAAAAGACCTCAATCAGCTTAGTAGTGAATTGTTTCTGAAAAAAGTGCGTGAGCGTTTCGATATTCAGGCTTCTGTTGTATCACCTTTCATTCCGCAACGCATCCATGAAATAGGCATGTATTTCGATAATAAATGGTATGCCTTGCGCGCAAAAGAAGGTACCTATAAACAGGATCCGATTGGGGTGCTCGATGTCAGTATTCTTCAGGAACAACTGCTTGCCCCGATTCTTGGAATTCTTGATCCCAGAACCGATAAGCGCATCGACTTTCTGGAAGGCACAAAGGGTGTGGCGGCATTAGAGAAAAAAGTAGCCCGCGGAAAATCAGCAGTGGCGTTTGCCTTATACCCGGTGAGTATGAAACAACTATTTGATGTAAGTGATGCAGGATTAATTATGCCGCCTAAGAGCACTTGGTTTGAGCCCAAACTGCTGAGCGGTTTAATAACCTATCGTATGTTAACCGACGAGAACTGAATTTACAGATCAGGTAAACTGGAGTATTACGAATAAAATAATTATTAACACTAACAGGGCCACTAAAATGGTATTGAACAATTTCTGTGTAGCAATTTCTTTTTTTAATGATAAGTGCCCTGTTGCATTGTTTATCATGATCTCCAGTCGTTTTAGTGCATCCTGATCCTTTAGAATAAAATCAAATGCCCCATATTTAATTATATCGGCACTTATTTGTGGATCATCTGATGCAGAAATAAATATAACCGGGACCGAATGAAGTAATTGTTTAATCCGCTTTAGTATATCGATACCGGTTAAACTGCCATCCGGCCTGTTTTCAAGATGGTAGTCGAGTAAAATAACATCAGGTTTTGCATGCAAATTCATCAAGGCCTTTTCTCCTGTATCAAAAACATCAATCGTTGCATCCGGATATCTGGTGTTTATAAATTCCTTCAGGCGCGAACGCATCGTCACATCATCGTCGATAATAAATACGAGAAATTTTTCCAGTGGCATTCTTTATTGTTTAACAAAAGGAGCGGTGTACACCTCGCCCTGATTGTCGATGACTACAAGGTGAAAGGTGCCATTGGTTAGTGACTGAATTGAAACGGTATTACCACTGATTACAACAGGTTGTATGCGCCCGAGCATATCGTAAACGTAAGCTTGTTGTATGGGCTTTTTCAGGTTCGTTATGTTAATTACATCATGGCTCACTGTAGGTGAAACCGTTATCGATTGAACCATGAGATTATTAAAACCAACACCAAATTGTAAATTCTCACGATATATAACACCGGTAACTGAGCCGGTGAATAAATCCAGATCCGGATCGCCATCAAAAGCGATAAGGTTGGGTGTTAAGTCGGCCTGAGTAACACTCAGATTACCCGGATTTTGAACGCCGGTTGAAAATACGGGAGCTGCGGGTGTTCCGGTATTTTCAAAGAAAATAAAGGCGGCTGAATAATAATCGTTAATGAATATATCTATGTCGCCATCATTATCCATATCGGCAAGAGCCGGGAAACTGAATCCGATTTGCTGACTAATCTCAAATGCCGTGCTTAAGTCGATTGGTGCATCAAATTGCGGCGCATTGGGTGTACCTGAATTTTTAAAAAACTGTGCCCCCAGATAATACGAAGAAGCGAGCATGTCCAAGTCCCCATCTGCATCGATATCCGCTAATGCAGGTATCCAGAACAGTGATGTTTCAAGTGGAGTAAGATTAAACGGATTGTTAACACCTGCCGCAAACTGAGGGTTCGTTGCTGAGCCGGTATTTTCGAAGAAGATAAATTTACCGTCGTAGGTGGACGATGCGTAATCTGATGTGCCGGCGAGTATATCCTGATCACCATCGTTATCTAAATCTGCGAATACCGGCGCAGAAAAAATAAAGTCAGCACTTGCTATGGAATCTGCAAATATCGAAGCGCCATTATCAACGAATTCGGGATTGTTGATGGTTCCTTCATTCAAATAATATTTGAATATAGATTGATAGGCTGTGGTATCACTAAAGGCTACAATCATATCAACATCACCATCGTTATCCAGGTCGGTTAATGCCGGCAAGGTGATTGATGCCCCCTGAATCGATTGAAGGCCGAATGGATTAAACTGAGGGCTTCCAAAATTAAAAACGGCTCTGTTTTGAGCGCCTGACTGTATCGGTAAAATTTGCAGGAGCACTGCAAATGCCGCACCTCCAAGCGCACGTTTGATCTGTACCGGAGATATATTTTTTCTGATATTGATATATGTTGATCTGCATACAGAAACCTCTTTAATCGAATTCGTATCCAGATGCAATAATTTGTTTTTAAGTATAGAAAGTTGTCTGCTGTGTAGCATATTGTTTTTTTTGTAAATCTAATATTTCATTTTTCATAATACAAGAGAGTCATTTACTCCTTTTCTGAAGCCCACCAGGAACGACCACCAGACACAACGGCCATCTGATGTTCCGGTTTTTCCGGTGATAAGATATTGGGCCTAATAATTTCCGGCAATAACTGTACATCATAAATTTCATCAACAGAATTCAGATAAGACAACGATGCTATTTCGTTTCCTGTATTCAAATCCACTACAATGATGCCTGCATTCCGCTGATGCGCAGGCTCCGCTAGTTTTGAAAAAGTGCTCGATGATTTTCTGGGCCGGGATATACCGATGAACGCATAATGCGAGATAAAGGCCAGTCCGCGTATGAATGCCGGAATATGTGATATAACCGTATACGTTTTATTATGTGGGTTTACCTGAATCAGTTCGCCTTTGCCGGATAACAACAAATAAAGATTATCCTTGAAGATACGGGGAGAGTGGGGTATCGACAAATTCTCCAGAATAATCGCATCTGATTGTGCGTGCATAAGAACACCCGTATTTAAAATATCGGATCGCCAGCTGCCGCTCGAATTACCCCTGTTAAATGCCGTTACATACCAATCCTTATTATGGACAGCCAGGCCATTCAGGTGGCATCGATCTTCGGGAATTATCTCCGTTATAAAATTTGGTTTCCATACCGGAGTAAAGCTTTCTTGAGGTGTTATGGTACTGATACAATTGAATGCCGTGTTTACAGCAAGTAAATGATTTTCGTGAATATGGATATCGTGCAAGTCAACAGGTCCGGTGTGATAGGTTACGCGCGGGGCAAACATAGCATCATAGCCCGTTGGTTTTTCCTGATAATGTACATTCAGTGTTGGCTCGTTTGTATATAAGGTAACTGCACTCCGTGTAGCAAGAGCCAGTTGGTTCTGGTTTATGCTCAATCCCATAGGCCGTTGAAAGGTGCGCGGCAACTGCATAATCTTATTCCCGGCGGCAGGTGAAATAAAAATCAGCTTACCCGCCTGATACGTGGTGATGGCCAAACTGCATTTCAACTGATGCAACAAGGAGGAGAACGAATCTGAATAGGTACACGTGAAGGGATTTAAGGGCTGTGACATTGTTTGGTAAATATATCAGTCAATAAAACAAGTGCATCTTTGCAGTATATTCTGATTGACCTGCTATTATAACCCATTTGGGGTATTGACTTAGGGGTTTGGGAAACGTATTTTTATGCCAACAAAAAACATATCTTATGAAAAACACCTCTACACCAAACAAGCTGCGTAGCTTAACGGGCTTAAGCACAGCACAGCACAGCACAGCACAGCACAGCTAATGCTCGTGTTTATGTTTTTGCGAATAATTTAGTCTTTGTAATAATGGCTATACTCTTGCTAAACTTCAACGGTGTCTATGCACAAAACATGTATTGCGATACCGATGAATCGCAAGGCCAACAAAACTCATTACCTACAGATTGTTTTATTTATAACAACTATATAACTGATGACACTCATCTCGACCACACACCAATACTTTATATCAATGTTAATCTACATTTTATTTCCTTAACTAACGATCCTAATAACGATTATACCAATTTTACTATTACTGGTGCATCTAATCCGGCAGGAGTTACAGCACTTGAATATGGACAAGTACTTATTAGTGCATGTAATACTCTACTGGCAAATAACCCACTTTTAACCGGCACGTATGCAACAGGAATACTGCCAGAACCGGTTCAAATACGCCTTAAGCTATATTCTACGAGCGGTAATGATGCAGATGCGGTGCATTGTCATAG
>BJGO01000163.1 GCA_014190535.1 Bacteroidota bacterium
TCTGTTACGGTAGATACTAATATCACGATTTGTCCCGGTACCACTGCTGTGCTAAATGCAAGCGGTGCTACCCAATATCAATGGGAGCCATCAATCGGATTAAGTAATACATTTTTAGCCACAACATTAGCATCTCCAACGGTAACAACAACCTACACGGTTACTACCGGTTCATTAGGCGGTTGTCAGGCTATGGACAGCATCGTAGTTACAGTAAGTCTGACAGGCACTGCAGATGCAGGAGATAATAAAATGATCTGTACGGGGGGTAATGTAGAACTTGAAGCCAGTGGTATGACCAGTTGTACCTGGTCACCGGCAATCGGTTTAAATACCACAACGGGATTCAATGTTATGGCTAATCCACTCTCCACTACGGTATACTTTGCCAGTGGACCTGATCTTAATGGTTGTCAAATAACGGATTCCGTAGTGGTTTACATCTTACCATTACCAACTGCCAATGCCGGCGATGATCTTACCATCTGCGACGGTGAGAAAGCGGAGTTGTATGGTTCCGGTGGAAATAGTTTTAGCTGGGAACCGGCTTTGGAAATTGAAAATAATACGAGTTATCATGGAACAGCGTCACCATCGGTTAACGCAACATATACCTTAACTGTTAGTAACGGAGGAACCTGCGTTTCAACCGATACGGTGGTGGTAACCGTACTGCCCAAACCGGTCATAAATGTAATAGCCAATCCTTTTGTTTGCCCCGGATCATCGGTACAGTTACAGGCAAATGGCGCTGTGAGCTATCAATGGCAAGCTGATCCCACATTAAGTCAATCAGCCATTTCAAATCCTATTGCATCACCGGTCGCTCAAACAACCTATGTGGTTACCGGATTTGGAAATAATGGCTGTAAGGATACCGCACAGATAATCATATACCAGAAACCACCGGTTGAACTAACGGCAATGCCCGGCGGATCGGTATGTCCGGGAAGTGATATTCAGCTTTTTGCCGAAGGAGCAACATCTTATGAATGGTACCCATCAACAGGATTAGATAATCCATTTATTCCGACTCCCATAGCATCTCCGCCATACAGCATTACTTATAAAATAAAGGGTAGCGATGGTTGTACAAGCGATTCTACCTACGTGCAGGTTACCATTATCGACGACCCCGGTGTTAAGGCCGCAGACGATCAGCAAACGTTTGCCAATAATCCGGTATCAATTAGTGCCGAGGGAACCGGAAGTTTTGCTTGGTCACCACCCCAATATGTAGATTGTTCTACCTGTCAGAATACGACTGCAACCGTTAATGAAACCACCACATTCATTGTAACAAACTATAACGATGCAGGATGTAAAACAGAAGATACCCTTGTGGTTTATGTTGGATGCAATGCCGATCTGATTTTTATTCCGAATGCCTTTACTCCAAACGGAGATGGGAAGAACGAGCGATTCTATATAAGAACCCAAGGACTCAGGCAACTGAATTATTTCAAAATTTACTCCAGAACCGGTCAGTGTGTATTTGAAACAAATACAGTATCAGACGGATGGGATGGTTCTTACAACGGCTACAAATTACCTCCCGGAGTGTTCTCCTACTTTGTTGAGGTCATCTGTTCCGATAATCAAAAAATTGTACTTACAGGCAATGTCACTTTAATACGTTGATAAATCAATAACAAGAAGAAAAAACATTAAACGAACTTAAACACGGGTATATGAAAAGAAAATATACACTCATCACACTGATCCTTTTGACAATGTTCATTAGAGCAAAGTCTCAGGATATTCACTTCTCACAGTTTTATGCATCGCCACTGATGCAGAATCCGGCTTTCACGGGTTTCTTTGATGGTGATTATCGCATGACGGCGATTGCAAGAAGTCAATGGCGCAGTGTAACGGTGCCCTACACAACGGTAGGGGGATCCATAGATCTGAGTTTCCGATCCGGCTTATCTAAAAAGGATATGTATGGGGTAGGGGCTGTTATTCTCTCCGACCGTGCCGGTGATTCGAGATTTACCACTACACGGGTAGATATTACTACGGCATACAGTAAGGTTTTAGATCGTTTCCAGCATCACTATCTGAGTACCGGTATCGATGCGGCCTATACTGCAGCTTATATCGACTATTCCCGACTAACCTTTGATGAAAACTTTGAAGGAGGCATCACCACCGAAAACTTTGGTTTGAATACCACCCGATATATAGATGCCTCAGCTGGTATACAATACACCTACCTGGCTAATAAAAATGATAATCTCACATTTGGTGGTGCGGTGTACCATATCAATCAGCCCAATCAAACCTTTATGAATGACCGTACATCGATTGTTTATCGTCGATATGTTTTAAACGCAAGTGCTACCTATGGCATCGCCGATCGTATAAATCTATTTCCTAAGATCAATTACATGGTCCAGGGGCCTAACAGCGAGTTTAACTTCGGACTATTCGGGCGTTATGATTTTTCTAACAGCAGTAAAAAGGTATACGGTGTATACCTGGGTGTGCTGAATAGAATGAATGATGCGTTTATTGTTGTGAACCGTTATGATCTGAATGATGTGACCGTTACATTCAGTTATGATTTTAACTACAGCACCTTGTCAAGGGTGAGCCGTGGATTAGGCGGGCCTGAACTGAGTTTACAGTATATCGGACGTTTTAATAAGAAAGCCAATAAGAAGGTTTATTGTCCGGTATTTTAACGAACATCTTCCAGGCGGCCATCCCGATATTGTAAAATATTTACATAGGTGTTTTCCATATAATCAGCAGTGGTTGAAGTACTGTTAGCATTAGATTTATATCTGGGTTTAATGATGATCTGTTTACATAATGCATCCTTAGGTTTACGGTTCAAATTCCAATCAGAGTCATCGGCTTGATTCGAAATAAAGTAGAATGTGTCGTTATAGCCATCTATGCTAAATTCATTTAAGGCTAATGCGTATTTGTCAATAAACGCTTTGTTCACGTGGTTGAAGTATGCTGTGTTTTTATCCAAATCAGCATAATGACTTATAATACAATGCAATTTAGAGAGTTGACTCCCTTTAAGAGGTTGTGATTCTCGCCATTGGGGCATACCAACAAGCACAATTTGATATTGAGTACTCATGGTTTCAAGCCGGGCAGTTAACTTGCTTATAAATGTCTCATTTGTAGATGAAATAAAAATGATATTGGACGAACCCGGCACCAGGTATAACTCTATTTTATCCTGACTGATCGTGGAACTATCAGATAATTTATATAAGCTTGGTTTGGAGTTCGTTTGTTTCAGAGCATTTTCAAATAATGCATAATAATTTTTATCCTGCTGCGACTCAGATAACAGTATGATTACTCTGGATGGTTTGTAGATGGAATCAATGTAGTCGCTTAAAGCTTTACAGTGTGTTGCCAATGTGGGTTTAGAGAGGATGTATTCCGGCGATTTACTTACGAAAGAGGTTGAGGTCACATAGGGCGACACAACCGGGATATGGAATCGCTGACTAAATCGGTTGGCCACTCGTAACTCATCCATAAAAAATGGTCCAATGATGATATCGGTGTTTAACATTTCAGCATTGTTAAAAAGTAATTCGTGAACTACATTGGAATCGCTTTTTGTATCATAAATCCTGGTGATGATGGTTAAACCACTATTCGATAAACTATCCAGGGCGAGCATTGCACCCTTGTAATAGTTCAGGGCCATTTGAGTATTGGTTGTTACGTTACCGGTTATGTTTCCCAGCGTATCATACTTAATGGATTGTGTATTAAACGGCAACAGAAAAGCAACCCGAATCGGTTTTTCGGCGGCTGTTGTTTGTCCGACGCCTAATAGTATAATAGCACAAGCTATAGCTACAAAGCAGTTTATAACATACCCATTATGTTTATTCCCATTCAATAGTTGCCGGAGGTTTAGAGCTGATATCATATACAACGCGATTTATGCCTTTTACTTTATTAATAATTTCATTAGAAATTTTAGCAAGAAGCGGGTAGGGCAGATGACACCAGTCGGCAGTCATACCGTCAACAGACTCAACAGCTCTAAGGGCAACAACCTGTTCGTAGGTTCGTTCATCTCCCATTACGCCAACACTATGCACGGGTAATAACATTACGCCGGCCTGCCACACCTTATCATACCAGCCCTCCGATTTCAGGAGCGAAATAAAAATGGCATCGGCCTCCTGCAGGATATGAACTTTTTCTTTGGTAACGTCACTCAATATTCTAATTGCTAAACCGGGTCCCGGGAACGGATGACGTGTTAATATAGCAAGATCTATATCTAATGCCTTGCCTACAGAACGAACCTCGTCCTTAAATAACAACCTCAAAGGTTCCAGAACCTTTAGTTTCATAGTTTCAGGTAACCCACCAACGTTATGATGTGATTTAATAGTTACTGATGGACCATGAACAGAAACGGACTCAATGACATCCGGGTAAATCGTGCCTTGCCCCAGCCACTTCACATCCTGAATCCGGTGCGCCTCGGCATCAAATAGTTCGATGAACAAGCGCCCTATGATTTTTCGTTTTTTTTCCGGGTCGTTTACCCCGGCCAGCTCGCTGTAGAACGTATGTTTGGCATCTACACCTTTTATGTTTAAACCCATATGCCGGTAACTATCGAGTACTTGCTCGTATTCATTTTTACGGAGTAAGCCGTTATCAACGAAGATGCAGTATAGATTCTTGCCGATGGCACGGTGTATTAATATAGCCGCCACTGTGCTATCAACACCACCCGATAAGGCCATAACCACCTTGTCGTTGCCTACAGTTTTTTTAATTTGTCTGATGGATTCATCAATATATGCTTTTGCCGTCCAGGATTGAGTGCAACCACATATAGTCACACAAAAATTGTATAGGAGCTCTTTCCCAAAAAGACTGTGTGTTACTTCAGGGTGAAACTGTAGTCCGTAAACCGGCTTGGCAAAGTAATCAGCCTTGCCTCGCATTGCCGCAACAGGGATAGAATCCGTTGATGCAAGTATTTCAAAACTTTCGGGTATAGAACTGATGGCATCACCGTGCGACATCCATACCTGCGTTTCAGGTGAAATGCCGGTAAGTAATGCATCCTCATTCAAGCATTGAATCATAGCACGCCCATACTCCCTGTGCGTAGACCGCACAACCTGACCTCCCAAAGAATAAGCCATAAGCTGGGCTCCGTAGCAAATTCCCAAAATGGGCTTTTTATTCAGGATAGCTTTCAGATCGATATTTGGATGTTTATCGTCATATACTGATGCCGGACTACCGGAAAGAATAATTCCTGCGATATGTTCATCTATTGGCGGCAATTTATGATATGGAACAATTTCGCAATAGATGTTTAGCTCACGCACTCTGCGGGCTATCAATTGCGTGTATTGTGAACCAAAATCAAGAATTAAGATGGTTTGTTGCATGCGCGGCTAATTTAACAATTATTGATGGCTCACAATCATATCCAACTCTTCGGTTTGTGCGTATTACTTTTGTCTACAATGAATAAAGAAACGAGTAAAAAGCGTGTGGCTATTTTGGGCTCAACCGGTTCTATCGGCACGCAAGCCCTTGAGGTAATTGCGGCTAACCCGGATATGTTTGAGGTGGAGTTACTTACTGCCAACGGCAATTTCGAGTTGCTGGCCGAACAGGCCGCTCTTTTTCAACCGAACGCAATCGTGATTCACGATACGTCAAAACATGAAAAATTAAAACATGCACTATCGCATTTGCCAATTAAGGTTTGGTGCGGTGCTGAGGCAACCTTATCGGAACTACAGCGTGAGTCTATTGATGTTGTATTAACCGCTATGGTTGGTTT
>BJGO01000164.1 GCA_014190535.1 Bacteroidota bacterium
AAAGTGTTGGGAATTACCGAGCGAAAAAGGGTGGAGCAAATGGGCGGCTAAAAGACAGTGGTATGGGGGAAACTGAACCAAGTGCAACAAACGAAATCAAGGGAAAAGATAACCCGGAGGGTCGCCAGCGTAAGCGACGCACAGACTTCAAGATTGTAGGTTCCATACCCGGCAAAGAGGTTATTTACAAACAAGGAGATGCCGGTTATGAAGAAAATGCAGTTGACACACTCGAAGAACAGAAAAAAGAAGAATAAACAAATACAAGTTACAAATACTCAAAGGGGACTTCAGTCCCCTTTGTTATTTTTGAGAGATTGAATTTTATGAAGATACGGATACTTGTTTTTCTGTTTATGTTAAGCTGTTATTGTGCCCATGCACAAGTCTGGAAATCATACCCGGTATGGGGTGGAGGAGAGGTACTTGATGTGATCATGGATCCGGTTGATACCAATATTTGTTATGCCATAACTAAAATAGCCGGCGTTTATCGTTCGACCGATGGGGGGAATTCGTGGATTTCCATCATGAAATCATTACCCAATCTTTATTTCGAACATTATTTTATACGAGGTTTTGCGATCAATCCCCTTGATCATAACAAAATTTACGCTGTATGCGGACAGGCACCTTGGACCTATCCCAATAGGGCGTATCTCTTCCGAAGTAACGATTCCGGGGCTTCCTGGAAACGGATTGATCTACCTTTTTCTGTTTCAGCTACGAGTCATACCTGCTGGGGTAAAGAAAATATTGTCATACACCCAACAGATACGTCCACGATTTTTTGTGGTGCTCAGATGCAGTACGACTATTCAATCTATGAATGGACCCCTCTCGGTGGCGTATATCATTCAGAAAATGGTGGTGAAACTTGGAACATTATTGCTGATGATTTTAACAAGAGTTGGATTTCGGGTTTATCTTTTTCCAAAACTGATCCAAATACGATATACATCTCAGCAGACCGATACATCTCCAATGGAGATACCTCATCCCATTTTGGTTTATATAAATACAATTTGCTTTCCCAGGATATTACCTCGTTGTTTGAACTACCGGTTGTTGATTTTGACTTTGATGCAAATAATACCGGTTTGTTGATGCTCTTATCAGAAGGAAGATTATTTGTTGGATCTGAAAATGGATCAAATTGGTCGCCGCCGATAAACCCAAACTGGCATTATGTAAATTTTTATATCAAGGCACATCCAACAGAAAGTGGTCATTGGTATCTGGGCAATCATAATGGGCCTACGGCAAAAATTATCGAAACGCTTAACTATGGTGCAACCTGGAATGTAACAACCTATTCAACTGGGGCTAACAAATCATTACTTAATTATCCAAATATTTCATCGTGTGCATTTTCTCCGCTGATGAATGCCTTTCCCAATTCATTAACCTTTTCATCTAACCATCGTACAGCTTTTATCTGCGATAACCTGGGTGTTTGGAAATCGGATGACCTGCAACTCCATCTACCAGCCACCGGAGAGGAATTTAACAATGCAGTCTGGCATTGGGATTATGTAAATAAAGGATTAACAGTTCTTGAGGCTAGGCGTATCGTTTCTAAACCGGATGGTGCTTTGTTTTTTTGTGGCACATACACAGCTTTGTTTCAGAGTGTCGATAATGGACTAAGCATAAAACATTGTCAGCTCAATGATGCTGAGACTAATCAAATTACTGAGGTTTCATATTCGCAGTTATTTCCGGATATTATATATGCATGTGGTAGCAGATATTATAATGGCAATGGCAAGGTATTTAAATCAATGGATGGCGGTATAACCTGGAATGTTCTTGCTCCCGATTATTTTACAATTATTGGAAATCAGATCAATAATGTTACTGATTTAGCTGTTAGTCCATTTTCTTCTGACACCTTGCTTGCGGGTGTCTCAACATCGGGTAATTTATGGTCTGTACATTGGAGTGTTGACGGTGGATTAAACTGGGAGCCGTGGTCTCAGGGATTACCCTCGAACCAAATCTTTCAAATCTGGTTGTCCGGTAACCGATTACTGCAGGATGGAACAGGAACATACTATTTACACTATCAGGATCAACTATATACCAGGCGAGTAGGAGAAGTTCAGTGGTCTCAGATTACCTTGCCACAAGGTGGTTGGATAGCACAGATTGAGGCAAAAGAAGAGGAGCCCGGCACACTATATCTGATTCAGTATAATAACAAAATTTACAAGACGACTAACAGGGGAGCATTATGGACAGAGATTGTGGTGGAAGCATCGTTATGCAATAGTTTGTTTTCAGTATCCGCGAATAATGACTTGGCCGTTATTGGTTGTGCCGATTACGATAACGAATTAGCTCAACGCTTATTTGTTTCATTTGATCAGGGATCGACATTTAGTGAGGTTTCTCTGGCGGGTATTACGGGTATGATTCGCGGCATAAGTTATGTAGGTGCTTATACATTGGCTGCATGGTCTGAAAATACCGGCTATTATTATCTAGATTTGAATACCGTTTCTACACCTTTTTCTACCGAATCCAAACACAGAAAGCTATATCCAAATCCTGTTCATGCGAACGGGACAATATACTTAGGTAATGATATGAATGGCTCGTGCGTCATTACAGCTATTGATGGCCGGTCTATACAGAGCTATATAACTGATGGTCGTCTCATAGCACCTCAGTTGCCGGGATTGTACCTGATAAGTGTAATTACCAATGAATCTGTTTATCAAGAGCGAATATTGGTTTTGGAATAAAAAAAAGTTTTGGAGAATAACAAAAAGAATTACTTTTGTCGGCCCAACAAACAAGGTCTGGTAGTTTAGTTGGTTAGAATGCTGCCCTGTCACGGCGGAGGTCGTGGGTTCGAGTCCCATCCAGACCGCAAAAACCCTCAAAATTTAAAGGTTTGAGGGTTTTTGTTTTTTTGCGACTCGGGAAAATTCACTTTTATATATTATTTAAAACCAATACTTCTAAATTTTATAAGTGTTATAGTCACAATGTTTATTCAATGAATTTATCTATGAGTTTTTGAATTCGACTATTAGTACTAAGTGATACACATCCCATACATTTTGAACTGATGCCTATTGTAACGAATACTGACCTGTGAAACTCATTACCTTACGCTGTTTTACAATCAAGATAAACTAATTGTATAGCTAATCATTTGCTTTATCTGAATTCTATAATTTAACTCCATCTCTTTGCTATTTTTACCTCACCCAAATTTGCGCGTATGACATTTTTAGACTTTGAAAAACCAATCGAGGAACTTTATGAGCAATTGAACAAGCTCAAAAAGATTGGCGAGAATGGCAAGGTTGATATACAATCAACCATTATTGAGATGGAGAGTAAGATTGAACAAACTAAACAAGCAATCTATAAAAACCTGAACAGTTGGCAGCGAGTACAATTATCCAGGCATCCCGAAAGGCCATATACCCTGTACTATTTGAATCACATCTGTTCCAGGTTTATTGAACTGCACGGTGATCGTAATGTAGCCGACGACAAGGCCATGGTTGGTGGAATAGGAGAAATTGATGGCCAAACGATTATGTTTATTGGTCAGCAGAAGGGTGAAAATACCAAACAACGTCAATACAGGAACTTCGGTATGGCCAACCCCGAAGGCTATCGCAAGGCGTTGCGTTTGATGAAGATAGCCGAGCGTTTTAATATACCGGTAGTTGCGCTGATTGATACACCGGGCGCTTTCCCCGGTCTTGAAGCAGAGGAACGCGGACAAGGTGAAGCTATAGCCCGAAATCTGTTTGAAATGAGTAAACTCCGTGTGCCGGTTGTTTGTGTCATCATCGGCGAAGGGGCTTCCGGCGGGGCATTAGGTATCGGTATTGGTGATCGGATCCTGATGATGGAAAACACCTGGTACTCCGTTATATCTCCTGAATCCTGCTCATCTATACTTTGGCATAGCTGGGATCACAAAGAAACTGCCGCCGAGCAATTAAAATTGACAGCTGATCATATGTATCAATTTAAACTTGTTGATGGGGTACTTCCCGAACCTTTGGGTGGCGCACATCACGACCCCGAACGTATGGCGCAAACCTTAAAAGATACAATTAGTAATACCATAAGAGAACTTAAATTGATCCCGGTAAATGATTTAATTAGAGACCGCATTCAGAAGTTTTGTCAAATGGGTTTCTTTGACGAATAATCCATCATATCATGATACAGTGGTTACGTAAACGTCTTTATCAATACTTTCTTAAAAAGGAACTTCGTCATCATAAGCCAAGCCGCGGCATTATCAGCATGGCAGAAGCTAAGGAAATTGGTATTATACTCGATGCTACTGATCCGACGATAACCAAGTTGGTTAATCAGTTTGCCGACAGCATACGCACTCCATATCGCAAGGTGTCGATCATGGCATTTTATGATTATCCTAAGCCAGCCATCAACCTCAATTTTCCACATTTTTATCGCAAACAACTAAATTTTTTTATGGAGCCGCAAGGTTATCTGGTAGAGGAATTTATTGATAAGCGTTTCGATATTTTGATTAATGCTTTTCTGAAAGATAGTCCCCCGTTGGAATATATTGCCGCGCTGTCTCAGGCACGTTATCGAATAGGACCCTACAAGACAGATAAGATGTACTGCAGTGATGTAATGATCGATATTAAAGCGCATCAGGGGATAGATTACTATCTTGAGCAGGTTAAGCATTATTTATACATGATAAAATAAATGAAACATACTTTTCCATATGGAACCGGAGTGGCGCTGATTACTCCATTTTTATCCGACAATCGGATTGATTTCAATGCATTGGGAGCAATTATTGATTACAACATTCGCAGAGGCGTTGACTATTTTGTTGTGCTTGGAACCACCGGTGAAAGTGTAACACTCAGGGATGATGAAAAACAAGATATCTACCGTTTTGCAGTTACGTACGTCGATAAACGAGTACCCTTGGTGGCAGGGGTGGGCGGTAATCACACCGCAGAGATTGTTCGTCAGTTAGAGCAATTTAATACCGATGGATACTCGGCATTTTTAAGTGTGTCGCCTTATTATAATAAGCCTACACAAGAAGGGATATTTCAACATTACCTTGCACTCGAAAAGGTCAGTCCGCTCCCGATTATCCTATATAATGTTCCGGGAAGAACATCATCGAATATCAATGCAGAT
The DNA here is from genome assembly GCA_014190535.1 of Bacteroidota bacterium. Lineage (GTDB taxonomy): Bacteria > Bacteroidota > Bacteroidia > Chitinophagales > UBA10324 > BJGO01. The sequence goes on from BJGO01000164.1 coordinate 5,173, forward strand.
ACTTGTTTGCGGCTCGCTCGGTACTCAAAAAAGTTTATTGCCATAAAGGAAGCATCCGGTAACATGGCTCAGATGATGCAGATCATCAAGCATAAGCCGGCTCATTTTCAGGTCATATCCGGTGATGATAATCTGACTTTACCCCTGATGAGTGTCGGCGGTATTGGCGTAATCAGTGTAGTGGCTCAGGCCCTTCCTAAAACCTACAGTTCGATGGTTGATGCTGTTTTACTGGGCGACATGGATACGGCCAGGCAATTACATTACAAGATGCTCGATGTAATGGATTTGTTTTTTGCAGAGGGCAATCCGGGTGGTGTAAAAGCGGCTTTACATAGTTTACAACTATGTCATAATCTGGTAAGACTCCCTTTGGTTCCTGTAACAGATACGCTCCAATTAAAATTAAAACAGGCGCTGCAAGAGTTTGCAGAGCCTGTTGCCTGATGTTTTCAGATTTAATTTAGCTTCAATTCAGATAATCCTTTATGGATTAAAAGCGCTCGAGCGAAGAAAAGAAAAAGTCACCTTCTATACGGTCATTATCATCTGAATCAGAACCGTGAACGGCATTACGTTCAATAGATTCAGCATATACCTTGCGAATAGTTCCT
>BJGO01000165.1 GCA_014190535.1 Bacteroidota bacterium
CCGCCAGCGAGCAGGAACAGTTATCAGCCTTTGATAAAATTTATGCGTTACGCAGAGAGTTTGAAACGATGATGACGCTTGCATCCATACGTAATTCATTAAACACATCAGACTCCTTTTATGAGGCCGAGCAGAACTTTTTTGATGAAAACGAACCTCACTACAAAAAACTGGTTACTTCTTTTTATAGGGTACTACTTCAGGCACCATTCAGAGATGGCCTGGAGGCACGATATGGCAACTTATTATTCCAACTTGCCGCACTTAGTTTAAAAACATTTGATGATTGCATTATTGAAGATTTACAAAAAGAAAATACACTGAGCACCGAGTATACTAAGTTGATCGCCTCTGCAAAAATTGAGTTCGATGGTCAGATCTATAATTTATCAGGTCTTGCTCCATTTAAGCTATCTCCCGATCGGGAGATCAGAATAAAGGCCAGCGAGAAATATGATGCTTTTTTTGCAGCCAACAAAGTAGCGTTAGATCGCATTTTTGATGAAATGGTTAAACTACGCCATCAAATGGCGATTAAACTTGGCTTTAACAATTTCATTGAGCTGGGCTATGCCCGTATGTCTCGTACAGACTATACCGCGGCTGATGTTAAACGTTTCAGAGATGCCGTTCTTGAACAATTAGTTCCCATTTCGCAAGAACTTAAAGCCAGACAACAGGAGCGATTAGGCCTCGGCGATTTTAAATATTATGATGAGCCTCTCGACTATCCCGGTGGAAACCCGCAGCCTCAGGGCTCGCCGGAGTGGATTGTACAACACGCCGCTACGATGTATAAGGAATTATCTCCTGCTACAGATGAATTCTTTCAGTTTATGCAAGAAAATGAACTAATGGATTTAATCAATAAACCGGATAAAGCCGGCGGTGGCTATTGCACCTTCCTGAGTGGCTATCAGGCACCCTTTATCTTTTCTAACTTCAACGGCACCTCACACGATATCGATGTGCTCACGCACGAAGCAGGTCATGCCTTTCAATGCTACCGAAGCAGATATCTCGGCATTGAAGAATATTACTTCCCTACACTTGAAGCCTGTGAAATTCATAGTATGAGCATGGAGTTTCTGACCTGGCCATGGATGCATTTATTTTTTAATGAGCATACCGATAAGTACAAATTCTCACACCTGAGCAGAGCACTTACATTTATTCCTTATGGCTGTGCAGTTGATGAATTTCAGCATTGGATTTATGAAAATCCGCATTGCACACCAGATGAACGCCATAACGCATTCCGAACCATAGAAAAAAAATATTTACCTCACCGCGATTATGCAGAGAACAACTATATGGAATCGGGTGGCTTCTGGCAAAGACAATCACATATCTATCGTTCTCCATTTTACTATATAGACTATACACTGGCTCAATTATGTGCTTTCCAATTTTGGTATCGCTCACAGTCCAATCGTGAAGAAGCCCTTAATGACTACATCGTATTGTGCGATCAGGGAGGAAGTAAATCATTTCTCGAACTGGTAAAGGTGGCTAAACTACACTCTCCGTTCGATCCCAATACGATTAAGACCGTAGCAGGACAGGTTAAGAAGTGGCTCGCAGAAGTTCCCGAAGAACAACTCAGTTGATCCACTTATTGTTTTATTATCTTGAATACATCAGACTTTTGTGTAATCGTATCGCGTACCATTACATAGTAAATTCCATTTACCCAATCCGCTGTATAAACCTTCAGTGATTGCATGACATTTGATGTAAAGAGCATCATTCGACCATCTGTAGCGCGAATGCTAATTTCACAGGGATTGGCAGATCCACATTGAATTGTGATTTGGCTGTTGTATGGATTTGGAAAGGCACCTGCTTGTTTGAATGCTAACTGCTGAATCGCATTATAAATCACAGGCTTACGAATCAATGAATCAAGTGGATAACTCATAATACTTCTTCCGTAGGTGCCTGCTATCAGTCTTTTTTTAGACGTATCAATTTCAATATCAAAAGCATGCACATAGGGCATATTGGTTCCAAGACGATACCATTCGGCTCCGCTGTTGATGGTTGCATAAACGCCGACATCGGTTGCTACAAATAGTATCGAATCGTTATCAGGATAGGTGGCAATATCATTAATTGAGAAATTAGGAAGATTGGATGCAATGGGTGTCCAGCTTGTTCCGTTATTTAACGACTTATGCAGATGAGGTGTAAAGTCGTTACTCTTAAATCCGGTATGCGCAACATAAACAAGTCCCGGAGTAATATGCGACGTGGCAAATGAAGAAACATAGCGTTCAGGCAGTGACCCGGTAATATTTTCCCACGACACGCCATCATTGAGTGAACGCCATACGTTTGCATCACTTGTTCCGGCAAACAAGACACCTTGTTGGGTATTAGACTCTCTCACCGCTGATATGGTGTGAAACCGGGCTCCATAAATATTACCATCGGTTATATCATCAGACAGCTGTTGCATACTGAATGATTGGTAGCGATATACTTTATCGGTACCGAGATAAAGGTCGCTGTTAAAACGACTCATAAAATAAGGCATATCCCAGTTTCTGCGATCATCCGGATTGAGCTGAGCCGTGATTTCATCAAAACTGCCTCCGTCATCAAATGTTTCATATATAACCCCATTCTGAACTTCATAGAAGTAATGATTCGGATCATTACTATCATAAACAGGCTGAAAGCCATCACCACCAAATAGGCGCACCCAATTATTTATGGAGATCGAATTACCTGATGTGGTTCCATTATCCTGAACACCTCCGGCATAGATACCTTCCTGATGCGGATGAATGGCGATACGGTAAAACTGATTATTGGGTATTAGTTCAATGTCACTCCAGTTAGCCCCATTGTCGGTTGTTTTATAGATTCCCCCATCGGTACACGTGTATATAGCATTATCTCTGAATATCACATCATGATGATCTGCGTGAACAATGTATTGCCACCACTCTGGTGCACCCAGGTACCAGGTTAGCCCCCCATCATTACTGCGCCAAAGATCAACGCCACACAGCCAAAGGTCGTTGTCATTGGCCGGGTCTAGCTTGATGCCCCCGCTAAACCATCCTTGCCCGTTAAATGGATTATCGAGACCAGTGGTACTCAACTGTATCCAACTGTTTCCGGCATCTGTTGTTTTATAGACTCCAAATAGTTCTGCCGTGCTATCGGAATAAGTGGCATAAAGTATATCTGAGTTGGTCCCGCTCATCGTAATACTTGGACGACAAAATGCGCCTTGCGGTAATCCATTTGAAAGCATATCCCAGGTTACGCCACCATTTGTTGACTTATATATTCCGGATTCTGTACCCGTAATGATGGATACTTGATTATTTCTTAACCGATTCCAACCGGCGGCATAGAGCACCTCCGGATTTTCATGATCCATAAGCAAGTCGATAACTCCGGCCTGATCAGATAGAAAAAGTATTTGTTCCCAGGTATTACCTCCGTCGGTAGTTTTATATAATCCCCGATCATTATTAGGCTCAAAAGGTAATCCCATCGTAGATGCATATATGATATTACTGTTTGATGGATGTATTATTATTTTAGATATGATACGTTGCTGAGACAATCCTATATTAAACCAGGTGAGCCCACCATTAAGGCTTTTATATATTCCGTCACCAATAAATGGATATCCGCTGATATTAGGGTCGCCTGTACCGGCATAAATTATTTCCGGATTTTGAGGATCAATGGCTATTGCGCCAATAGAAAGAAATGGTTGATCATCGAAAATAGGAAACCACGAGGCTCCGTCATTTGTCGTTTTAAAAATACCTCCCGTTGCGCAAGCGGCATACATTATATTTGAATTGGATGGATGAATAGTGAGCGTATTAAATCGCCCTCCGATATTATTTGGTCCCTCTAACTGCCATAGCTGAGAAAAACCGGATTCGGTATTTCGGGTTACAGTCTGTTTTAGAATCTGCAATGCCGAAGCATATCCTTTTGCGTCCAAAGTAAATTCCGGATACTGCCTTTGCAAAAAATAATGCTCCGATGGTGTTAGTCCGTTGCCCAATTCCGTTTCAGTGAATTCGTATTCAACCTGATTTTTCTTGGTACAAGAAAAAAAATGTATGGAAAAAACAAGAAGGAGGAGGGTTACTTTAAAGTTCATCGTATTGCTGTTTACCAATTTGCATACGAAATTATTCTTTTGTGAGTAAGTATTTATATTTACATCGTTCGTGAAACGATTTATTTCATACCTGCTCCTGTTTATTTTAATCAGCGGAATCACGCCGCGTGAGCTCATTCACCTTGGACATAATCACACGGACACCGAATGTCACTCCGATTCACAAAAAGCGCACATTGAATCCATACACAAGCATTGTTCGTTTTTACTTCTTCAATTAGGCTTTGGAATAACCAATGATCTTGTATACGACCCGCCTATCTGCTCAATTAACTATGCCTTAATATATACTCAGTCGGAGTTTATTTTAATATCACCCATAAATAGCTCTTATTTAAGAGGGCCACCCACGGTTTAATCGTTCAATAATTTATTCTCATTCTCGTCGTGCCTCACGGCTTGCAATTTCTTTTTTTTAAACCCATTTAATCAATCAATTACATCATGAAAACATCCATTTCTTTTTATTTATACATTTTACTTTTTTCATTAACCATTGCATCGTCCTGTAAAAAACCTGAGGAAGATGTTGAAGAACCTGAAAATGAATTTATCACTACTGTTAAACTGGTAGTAACCAACACTGCTGACAGTAGTGATGTTCAAACAGCAACCTGGAAACAATTAACACCGGATGGCTCCAATCCGCCGGATACCAGTGCGGCCTTCCTTAATTTAAAACCGGGCAGTGTGTATGCATTATCGGCTTCGTTTCTCGATGAAACTAAAACACCGACCGAAAATATTACTGAAGAGATTCTGGAGCGGGCAACATCACATGGAGTTTTTTATATTCCTGATGCCATTCTGAGTTCAAACATCACTATTATTCGAAATGATGTGGATGCTAACAATCTGCCCTTAGGCCTGAATGCCACCTTAACCACAGGGGCTAACACGATGAATGCGTTTATGAATGTGATTCTTCGTCATCAACCCGAGGGTAAAGATGGAACCATCACTCCGGGTTCTACTGATGCTGACACTCGTTTCAGAGTTCAAATTAAACCATAGTGAAATATGTAGTTCTTTTCTGCATCACTGCAATCATGAGTAATGTAACCGCTCAGCCCTGTGCCTACAAGTTGAGCGGTTCATTACATTGCCATAATAAATACTGCTCATCCACATCAGGTGTCGAAATATTAATTCGAGAAACGAATCAACAAACGTTTACCGATGAGAATGGCAACTTTCATATTCAAAATATCTGTGCCGGCGCTTATCATTTACATATTCACGGCTTAGGATTTCAGATAATTGATACGACCATTCGGATAGATAAAGACATTCAGTTGCTGATTGAATTAAATCCAAACACGCATCTGTTACGTTCCGTCATCATATCCGATAAGCAAAGTAAAAATCAATATATGAGCAGTGCATCGCAAATTGGTTTGAGTGCCGACGAAATCAAATCCCTGCGAGGCTTATCTTTTGCTGACGCCCTGCAAACACTAAGTGGCGTGCAGGTACTACGATCGGGACCGGATATTGCCAAACCTGTATTACATGGAATGCACAGTAATCGCCTACTACTTCTTAACAATGGCTCCCGTCTTGAAGGACAAAACTGGGGAAATGAACAT
>BJGO01000166.1 GCA_014190535.1 Bacteroidota bacterium
GTCAAAAGAACGGGTGCGTCAAATCAGGGATCAGGCAATTACCAAATTGCGCAGCAGCACAAGAAGTAAGTCCCTTAAATCATTCCTCGGGGAATAATAAAATAAAAAAAACCGGCTCTTGCCGGTTTTTTTATGTCCATCGAGCGGTTAATATTTTCAGGAAATTCTTGTAGGTTGCTTTTGTGTCGTGGTAATTTAATATTTTCTGATATGCGTTTTCGGCAAGTTGAACGCGCTTCTCTTTATTCTCAATCAATTCAATAAAAGCATTGTACCACTCTTCTTCCGTTCTGGCAATGAGCACGTCAGATTCGGTAAATCGTGAAGATAGACCGTATGGTGAGGCAATCATTGGGACTTTGCAGGTTGCATATTCCAGACATTTGTATGCCACCTTGCCAAGCGTTATATCGCTAACTATGAATGCCGGGTAAACTGCAATATCTGAGGAGGTAATTAAGTCGTTAAATGTTTCCTCAGACCACAAATGATGCTCTACAAAATCATCTAGTATTTCGCCTTTGGAACGTCCTACAATAACCAATCGAATTGGATATTTTGTATACAGCCTTCTCAATATGGGGAGCAACTGATAAACATGAAGTAAATTATCAATATTTCCTGTCCAAAAAATTCGCACCGGCTGAGTAATGTCAAAGTTTGTTTTCTGAATATATCTTTCTGTATCGATAGACAAATCATTTAAATACAGATTGGCATGATAGTTTTTGAAATAATTCAATAAGAAATCATTAACTAATGTAAGCGTATCACACTCACGAATAACTGCATGTATTAGTTGAGGATTATCAACATAGTCCGCGTCAAAGTAGTCGACGATGATATTGCTATTATAAGCTCTCATTACTTTTTCAAGTGGCGTTCCACGTTGGTCATAAAAGTCAGGAAAGAGGGAGCGTTGATAAAATACCGTTTTGTAATTACGGGAATGAAAACACCAGACTAAACGACTCCAGAAGATATGATGATAGAATAAATATTCCCGGACTTTACTTTTTTTGGGGGTATAATAAACCCAGGTGTAATAATCTGCATTACAGATGTAATGTACATCATATGTAAATCCATCTTTATCAAAATATGGCAAGTACTCCTGAACTCTGGCTCTAGCGCCACCATTATCTTTATGCGCATAAGGAAGGAACAAGAAATCCTTACCAGGTTTTTTTCTAAAAATCGGAGCAATAAAAATTAAGAAAGCACATATTATACGACCAATGAAAAGTGAACACAACAGATAGGCATAGGTCGCTTTTTGTAAAAGTTGCATTGTCGTTAAAAAAGCAGTCGCTAATTGATGTATGGCAGCTCAACGTGTACAATATTACCACTGCCTTCGTATTGTATTTTTAATAATGAATTACAAATAGCTATACCTCGCCCGTGATTGTCAAAAATTCGGCTGTCATCAAAATGCAGGTATTTACTAAAGTCGAATCCGTTCCCCTCGTCTTGAATTCGAACGTGTAGTGTTCCTTCTTTTTTTCGAATTTGAACCTGAACATATTTGCCGGAGTTCTCTGACCGGGTTAGTCGACTATCTACCTCTTGTTTTAATAACCCCTTATCAATAAGTTGGGTTTTTTCATCATAAGTAATTCCCAAATTACCGTGCTCAACAGCATTGGCAAATAATTCACTAACATACATAGCCTCTTCGGGCTGGGCGGCAATATTGGCAATGCGAATGGCTAAAAAGTCGCCCTCAGCAATTGTTTTAAATCGGAACGTTCCTTCTTCCAACAGGCGGAACGAATTTTCACTGTCTCTTAGTTTTTGAAGCAAGTCTTTTTTTCGTTCATGATCCAACACCGCAGATCTGATGGTGGAGAGTAAAACCTCTTTTTTACAAGGTTTTATTAAATAATAAAACGCCCCTGCCTCAATACCTTGTTTTATATTTTCTGTTGAATCGTTGGATGTCTGAAGTATAACCTGAAGTGGCTCTAATACAGATTGATGCTTGATCCATTTCAACACATCAATTCCGTTCAACTGGGGCATGTTCCAGTCAAGAATAACGACTTCGTATTTTTTCGGATGCTCTGACAGAATTTTTTTAGCTTCAATACCATCGTAAGCGGCGTCCGTATTATAACCTTGTTGAATAAGAATCGGTCTTATTGCTTCAATAAAACTTTTATCGTCATCAACCAACAACAGATTTGTACTCATCTATCAATTTATTATTTCGAGTGTTAAAATACTCAATCTCTGATTCTTCCTGCCAGTACACAGGTTTTTTTGTACCGCTTTACCGTTCCGGATGTATCGAATAATTCAATCAGTAACACATATGGCCCAACGGGAGCGCGTTCGGAATTTAGGTCAATGCCATCCCAAACAACAAAGCCGGTTTGTGTAAGAGTAAGATTATTTACCAAATTCTGTATCAGGGTTCCGCGTTCGTCAAAAATTCGAATGGTGCAAACATAGCCCGGTTTATCAAATTGATAATTAATTCGAAGCAGATCTTGATAACCATCCTGATCCGGCGAAAACACTTTCGTATCCAACGTAATTTCATCCGTTATCACCTGATCACTATATGCCATGGAATTTTTTAGACCCGGCGTTCCAAAACCAACACTTGCTGCAGCAGATTGCCAATTATCCGGGTTATTCGTGTCGGCTCCATAGCTCACCCGTTCCAGAGATACTCCGTCGTTATCCTCAATTAAGGGGAAGGTCCAATCATCGGAGTAAGTCAGGCTATCAATAGTCTTGTTGTTAGCATTTTTAATGATAGCTGTACCGGCATCATCATTATATGATGGCAAAGACGACATATCAATAAATGCCGAAGGGTCTGATGTGATATAATTTAATCGTAACCATGCCGTATCCTGACACACAACAATGAATTCATTAGGTTTCATTAACCTTGTTTCAACAACAATGCTCTTCTCGGTTACTGTGCCTGTACTGCTTATACTTGCAAGAACAAGATCGTTCACATCCAGAATTTTATCAGAACGATTGTATAGCTCAACATAGTCGAACCCATTCGAGGTCGGGTTAAAGAGTATTTCATTAATGACAATGTCCTGAGGTGCAATGTTGTCAGGAATTGCCACAACAATTTTTATTGGATTAGTAGCCGTATTGCCTCTACAATCCTTTAATTCGTTAATCTGAACGGTATACAATCTGTTTACCTCTAATGGACCGGATGTAATTAGTTTAATCTGATTGAAAACCGGAGAATTAATAATTACCGATTGAGGTTGTCCGATATTATTATCGATACTATAATTCGATACCTGTGATGCCTGAATACTATCAATCGTTTCATTAAAATTAATAATTATTGTATCGAATGGGTTAATAGAGCTTGATGTAACAATAGGGGCTAAGGTATCTATTTGTGAAAGATAGACCGAATTGATCTTCCCCGGAGTTCCGCCTAATGAATCCATACTGGCAATCCAGTTTGCCGCACCAATACAGGGACTAAACGGATCAATTAATTCAATAGTCCAGCCTCCTTCTTTTTTGGCACTATTCTGATACCAAGCATCGGTATAATTAACTTCGCTGATTACTGTTTGATCGGGGCTTTTAAGGGTAATCAGATCTCCACTATTGTTGAGTGACGGAAAGCTTGACACAGCGATTACACTGCCATAACTGCCAAATGAGCCTGCATTGGATCCGGAGCATAGAATGACGAAGCTATCCGGCAAAAGATTAAAAGAAGGTAACGTTACGGATGAGGTTAAATCAGAAAATATCCAGCCTCCCAGATTGATGGTACTTGATGATGAGTTGTAAAGTTCTATAAACTCCGCATTTGGAAGAGAAACCTGCGGTTCCGGATCAGGAAAGATCTCGTTTATAACAATATCGCCGGGTTGAGGAGTATAGTAACTAAACGTTGTTGTTGCAAATGTTAATGCATTACCGGCAATATCTTCGATACCGGCTACCGTTAAGGTATATGTATTATTATTTAAAAACTGATTGGTAACAAACAATCGAACTATTGATGGATTCAATGTATTTAACCGAGCGGAATCCGCTGCGCCAATTCCATTATTAATGACATAATTATTGATGTCCTCGGCCACCGACTGTTTCAACGGTTCACTGAAATAAACATCGAGTATTTTGTTTGAGAAAGGGGTTGCACTTAATAAATCGGGGTTGGCTGTGTCAATCTGTATCGGGCCAATGTATATATTATCAAAAAAATGCTTATTAAAAAAACTTGATGTCGATTGTTTGACACTGAATCCAAAAAACTCACCGCTACTAATGGTGTTATCCGTTACGGTTCCTTCTGAAAAATAATTAAATCCGCTTCCGGTATTGTCATCAAATAATTCAAAAACTCCCGCATCAGACCAGGTAATCTTAAGATCTATCTTTACCGTGCTCCCCGGCTGTGAACGGCCATCGACTCCGTCTATTATTTTAGTGACTACATTGCCATTACGTCTATACAGGGAAATTTCATCTTGTGTATTTCCAATTCGAACGAAATATCCATTTACCCCCGAATCATTAAGATTAGCCTGATCAGAAAGTAAATAGACATCTACATAATTATTTGACGATGTCTGAAATTTTAATTCCAAAAACAATCGCCACTCGAGGCCGGGTAAGGTGGTAATTGGAGTGCTTAAATAAAAGGTATCATTAACAATCTGACTATTAGAGGCCAATATCGTGTCTTCAACCAGCCAAAGAGCGGCATCGCCACCCCAAACATTGCCAGAGGTAAAATCGCCATCGTTAAAATTCTCTGTAAACTGTGCATGAGTATTACGAGCTAATAATAAAGAAAACACGAGAGCCAGCAGGAGCAAATCTGTTCGCATACTATTTTTTTCAACCGTGTAAATATAACGTAATTGTTGCCCGTGCTTTATAAATTTGCAGTGTTAAGAAAAAATGAAAATTGCAATCGTAGGTGCCACCGGATTGGTAGGGCGTAAGATCATTGACGTATTGGAAGAACAACAGATACCTGTTAGTTCTATAGTGCCCGTTGCCTCCGAAAAATCTGTGGGCTCCTCAGTTACATTTAAAGGAAACAGTTATACCGTAGTTACTCCCGAACAGGCCATCGAACAAAATTGTCAAGCCGCAATTTTCTCCGCAGGTTCAAAAGTGTCTCAGCTATGGGCTCCGCAATTTTCTGATAAAGGTTGTTATGTAATAGATAATTCATCATTCTGGCGCATGGAGCCGGCCATACCGCTTGTAGTACCGGAGATTAATGCAGATGTTTTAAGCGGTGACACAAAAATTATAGCCAATCCGAATTGCAGTACAATCCAGATGGTTGTTGCATTACATCCACTGCATAATCGATTTGGATTAAAGCGAATTATTGTAAGCACTTATCAATCTGTAAGTGGCACAGGAGCTAAAGGTATTGCACAGCTTCAAGCTGAAAGAAATAATAAAAGAGCGGAGAGGGCTTACCCTCACCCTATAGACCAGAACATATTACCTCATATTGATTCGTTTACCGAAAACGGATTTACCAAAGAGGAAATGAAAATGATAAATGAAACCCGAAAAATATTACGCTCGCCGAATCTTGCCATAACTGCGACTACTGTAAGGGTTCCTGTATCTTATTGTCATAGCGAGAGTGTGTATTTTGAACTTCATCAGGCGGCAACCTTAGAAGAGATACATCAGCTATGGCGTACAAGTGAAGGAATTGTCTTACAAGACCATCC
>BJGO01000167.1 GCA_014190535.1 Bacteroidota bacterium
CAACTGAACCTCCTGTTCCTGTCGGGCATCCTGATTGTCTTCTGCCTCCTGCTCCATGTCTTCAAGATCTGATTCGGTAAGGTTACTTACGGTTTCGTCTACCTTTTTCTCGGAGTATATCATCAGACGGGCAAAGGGTTTAATAAAAAAGTAAAACAGCGACAGGCCCGGGAGTAATAGCAGGGTCCAGCCTACATTATATTTTTCGGCCAGGGCATTGGGAAAAACGTTCACCAGCAAAACCATCCAGAGGGTTACCAGAAAAATTTCAGGTACAAAGGGCCACCAAAGCGAAGTGGAAGATGCCGTTACCTGAAGCGAAATGTAGGTAAGTAAAATAACCAATGCGGCTGAAAGTAAGGTGTGGGCAAGTTGTATGCTTGCCGAAAGCAGTCGCGGGTGCTCCAGGTATTTTTGAAAGATGCGGTATGCCCTTTTAGAGCGGTTGTTCAGGGCCTCCAGATCTCTGGGACTAAATGAGAACAGGGCTCTCTCGGCACCTGCAAGAATTAAAACCGAAAAAGATAAAATGAGGCAAAGTGCCGGGATAATAATCAGCGCCCAGGGAACAACGTCCCAGTTTATATTGATTCCTAAACCTTTAAAGCCAAGGCCGGGGCCTGCATTGAGGAGAAATGCGGAAACCCCGGTTGACATACTATGATAATCCAAACTGAAATGACAAACTTTTTAAATTGTCGGTGCTAATCTACAACAAGCAATTAGAATGGCAGGTCGTCGCCGCCCTCCTCAATTATAGGCGCGGTACTTTCTGCTGTTGTATCGTGATGCCCGTTACCATCGGTGCGCTTGTCCAGAATGTTTATGGTTTCAGCAACAATTTCGGTACGGTATTTTTTATTATTGTCTTTATCGGTCCAGTTTGTGGTACGTATTTTACCTTCGATATACACCGCGCTGCCTTTGTGCAGGTATTTGGTGCTGATATCAGCCAGTTGTCTCCAGGCAATGATATTATGCCATTCGGTTTGATCTTTAGTTTCACCATTACGGTCCTTGTAGCGTTCGGTGGTAGCCAGAGGAAATTTGGCAATACTGATATCGCCTTCCAACTTTTGGAACTCAGGGTCTTTGCCCAGGTTGCCTACTAAGATAACTTTGTTAATACCTTTCATGATGTTTGGGTTTTGGTTGGTTTAAAAATTACTTAATCGAATATAATGAAATATCTGTGTAATATGCAAGTGTTTTCGGAAAAGAATATTTTTTGAGGTGTATTGCAGGCACAGCCATATACTGCCGGGCCAGTGTGTTAAACGTGTTGCTCCTGCACCAAAGCTGATAAACTGTGAAATGAAGTTCCTGATGCGATAACTTTTGTTTGTGCCGGTTTATGTCCTTCATTCCTTGCATGGCTTCCAGTCCCAGGCTTTTGGCTTTATCGCTTTGCAATAATTCGTTAAAGGGTGTTTCGGCCTCGGTTTCTATCAATGGAAACTGATAAAGGCCTTTCCAGATGTCTTTAGCGGTTCGTTGTTCGATGAGAACCTCATCCTGATGGCATATGATGAAAAAATGCAGGTATCGTTTTTTCAGCTCGTGCTTCTTTCGTTTAACCGGCAATCGGGCTACTTGTTTTTTTCGGCTCGCATAACAGATACGCTCCATCACACAAGAGCCGCACTCCGGGCCCCTGGGAACGCACTGCAGCGCACCGAAGTCCATTATGGCCTGATTGTATCGTCCGGCTTTTTCTACGGGCAATAGCTGTTGTGCCACATGGCTGAACAGTTTTTTTCCTTCGCTTCGCTGATAATCAATTGAAAGTCCGAAGACGCGCGCCAGAACTCGTACCACGTTGCCGTCAACAACGGCACGTGGCTCATTTGCGGCAAAGGAGGCAATTGCGGCGGCACTGTAGGCACCAATACCCTTTAGTTTAATGAGTTCATCATACGAGGTTGGAAATTTTCCCCGATACTGCTGTGTAACCATCCCGGCGGTATAATACATGTTGCGGGCGCGGGAGTAGTAGCCCAATCCCTGCCATAATCTCAACACATCATCTTCTGTGGCTTCGGCCATGGAACGAACAGTCGGAAACCGACGGATAAATTGCTGATAATAGGGGAGTCCCTGTTCAACACGTGTTTGTTGAAGGATAATTTCCGATAGCCATATCCGATAGGCATCCTTAATACCCACCCAGGGTAGGCCACGGTTGATGTTTTGATGCCATGATAATAATTTATCTGAAAAATCCAAGGCCTTTTTTCTTTCAATCCTTTTGTTAATCATTAAGTTATATCATTTCATTCTTTAGAAAATTATTCTCACATTTGCACTCCTTAAAAAAATAGGGGAGTTAACAAAGATGAGAAAAGCAGACATCATTAACATTATCTCTGACAAGACCGGAGTGCCAAAAGTAGATGTTTTGGTATCGCTAGAAGCATTTTTCAAAGAGGTTAGAGATCAGTTGCGCGAAGGAGAAAATGTTTACGTTAGAGGCTTCGGAAGTTTTATCGTTAAAAAACGTGCTGAGAAAATTGGCCGCAACATAAAAAAAGGTGAGTCTATAGTTATTCCCGAACATTTCATTCCTGCATTTAAACCTTCCAAAGCTTTTGTTGAACGCGTGCGCACAGGCAATACAGCCAAGCAGGAGCAATCCCTGCACCGCCGCGACAAGGATGTTGAAATTGATGCTGAAGATTAATCATGTTTAAAAAGCCGATCATACCGTTGAGTTTAATTGCGCTGATTGCGATCGGTGGAATATATATGTATTCTAAAAAGGCTCCGTCTGGTGCCAAACCTGAACAGGAAGCCGTTAATCAAGTTGCCGAAAATGAAGTGCAAAATGATGCCGATGCATTTAACCACATTCTTAAGATGGCATCCGGTCTTGTTGATCAAACGGTACGGGATAGTGTGGCTTTAATTCAGAAAGAAGTAACATCTACTGACAAGGTTCAGCAGGCCGAGGCATACAAGAAGTTAGGTGATGTGTGGTCGCGCAGTGGTAATATTATCTGTGGAGGACATTATTACACGGAAAAAGCAAAAATCACCAACACGGCCGCCGACTGGCGTTTTGCAGCAGGTTTACTCTTCTATGCCGCAGGAGGTGCCGCAGATTCAATAGCTAAATCCTATGCTATTGATCTGGCCATTAACGGATTTAATAGCGCCCTGGCCCTTGACTCTACCGATGTTGATTCAAAAGTTCAACTTGCTGTTTGCCTGATTGATGGAAAGAATCGCGTTATGGACGGCGTAACTATGCTCAAGCAGGTTGAAAAAATACAGCCTGATCATGAGTATATGAATATTACACTCGGACGATTGGCTATCGTTTCCGGGCAGTTCGACAAGGCAATTCCGCGTTTGAAACGTTTGGCCGAATTACATCCGGACAACCTCGAAGCGCATTATTACCTTGCTGAAGCCTATCGGGCATCCGGCGATAAAGTGTCGTCGATTCAGGCTCTCGAAAACGCCAAAAAGCATTTTGCCAAAATGCCTGAAGCCCAAAAACAAATCGAAGAATTAATTCAAAACATAAAAAAATCTTAATCTATTATGCCTTGCGGAAAAAAAAGAAAAAGACATAAAATCGCTACTCATAAGCGTAAGAAACGTCTCAGAAAGAATCGTCATAAAAAGAAGTCGCGTTAATTAACGAAGTAAATTAGTTATTGCTTCAGATAATATCCGTGTCACGGACATTATCTGAAGCATATATTTATTCTTATATCGCCTGCTCAGACACACTCGAAAACACATCAACACATCATTAACTGCGGCGATAGAGAGTCATACCTAAATCAATTCAATTTTTTCGGGTGTTTAATTATAGTATTTTGTGAACAAGGAACTCATTGTTAATTCCGGTGAGAGCGGTATCGAACTCGCATTGCTGGAAGATAAAAATCTGGTGGAACTCCACCGCGACGGCAATCAGGAAAAGATTATCGTAGGTGATGTGATATGGGCATCAGTGAATAAACTATTGCCCTCTCTGAATGCCGCTTTTGTGGATATAGGTCATCAAAAGAACGGCTTCATCCATTACTCCGACTTAAGCCCTCAAATTCGCTCCCTGCTGAAGTATGCCAAAGCCGCCAACGACGGCATTGCACCCTACGACCTGCGCGGATTTAAGTTGGAGCCGGAGACTCACAAGACCGGGAAGATCACATCGGTCATTTCCAAGAAACAGTCTATACTGGTTCAGGTTACCAAAGAACCGATTTCGACCAAGGGGCATCGTTTAACAGCAGAGCTGTCGTTCCCGGGCAGATATATGGTGCTGATTCCTTTTGTGAACTATGTAAACGTTAGCAAAAAAATTAATAATCCCGAAGAGCGTAAGCGATTAATGCGACTTGTGGAGAGTATTAAGCCTCAGAACTTTGGTGTGATAGTTAGAACAAATGCCGAGGGTAAGACCGTTGCAGAACTCCATGAGGAGATGAATGCGATGATGGCCAAGTGGAAAGAGCAGACACTGAATCTTAAAGGAGCCAAAGCACCGCGCAAAGTACTTAGTGAGTTAAACAAAACATCAACCATACTCCGCGATCTGCTCGACACATCATTTAACCGCATCGTGGTTAACTCGCGCGAGGTATATGATGACGTAAAACAATATATCAGCAAAATAGCTCCCGATAAGGAGTCTATTGTTCAGTTGTACACGGGCAAAACGCCAATCTTTGATCAGTACGAGGTAACCAAACAGATTAAACTCAGTTTTGGCAAAACGGTAAACATAGAGGGGGGGGCATATATTGTAATAGAGCATACTGAAGCACTGCATGTCATTGACGTAAACAGCGGCTTTAAGATGAATAATGAAGAGAGTCAGGAGGTTAATGCCCTTCGGGTAAACCTCGATGCGGCTAAGGAAATTGCCCGACAGCTTAGACTACGCGATATCGGCGGCATCATTGTGGTTGATTTTATTGATATACGCAATCCCGAATATAAGAAGCAGGTATTTACCGCACTGATACAGGCTATGAAATCGGATAAGGCAAGGCATAGCATATTGCCAATGAGTAAATTCGGTTTGATACAGATTACCCGCGAACGAATGAAGCCGCAGTTGACTATCGAAACCAGCGAACAGTGCCCAACCTGTGGTGGCGAAGGTAAAATTGGGCCCAGCATTTTGCTGATGGATCGAATACATAAAGACTTGCAGTTTATTCTCGAAAAACAGAATCAAAAGAAACTCAGTCTTGTTGTTCATCCTTATATGGAGGGATATATTCGTTTTGGGGGCTTTTTGCGCTCCATTCAATGGAAATGGTTCTTTAAGTATAAACGATGGATAAACGTTGACTCCACGGATAGTATGGCTTTGGTTGAATATCATTTTTATGATAAGGATGGAGAAGAAATTGAAATCAAACAAACTGGCTAGTTTCAATTATGCTTCGGCAGTTGTTCATTATAATCTTTATCGTCAATAGCGCAATTTTGCATGCGCAGAGTCAAATGAAAAGTTATAAGACATTATCCCTGGGAGATTCATACACCATTGGTGAGTCCGTACTTCCCGAAGAGCGTTTTATTAATCAGACGCTGACAACATTACGCGAATCAGGATATGTATTTGCAGAGCCCCGCATCATAGCTGTTACCGGATGGACTACCGATGAATTACAAAAAGCTATTGATGAAGCTCACATTACAGCGTCTTTTGATCTGGTTACCTTGCTCATAG
>BJGO01000168.1 GCA_014190535.1 Bacteroidota bacterium
GTGGTTGGCAAAGTTCAGGAAGTAACAATGTTATGGCTTACAACTACCAATCAAATTGGGAGAATTGTCAATTAGGTATTGCAAGAATGTACCTGATCAATAATCTTAAAACCTGGATCAATAAAGACCACCTCTGCACCTATGACCCTTCTGCAACCATTACTATAGCCAGCGGTGAAAATATACTTTGGAATGCTACGCGATACTTACAGGGTGATGTGATAGTGAAAGGAGGAGCTACACTCATTATTAAATGCAAAGTGGGTATGACAGAAGGAGCACGATTTGTGGTAGAACCCAATGGCAAACTGATTATTGATGGCGGTTGGTTAACGAGCGTGTGCGATGATAAATCGTGGTATGGCATAGAAGTATTGGGCAAGTTTAACCGTACTCAATATACCTTATCTAACGGATACCGGCATCAAGGATATTTAGAAATTAAGAATGGTTCTATGATTGAGCACGCTCAAAATGCCATAGCCCTTTGGGATTCTTATAATCAAAACATATACAAGGCCGGTGGCATAGTTAAGGCAAGCGACTCGGAGTTTAAGAATAACCGTCGCTCGGTGGAATTTATGAAATATCAAAACTTTGATTTTGACGGTAACCTCAAACCTAATCTGAGTTCTTTTAGTAATTGCACTTTTACTATCACTAACGAATTAAGAAACGACAATACTTTTTTTGCACACGTTACTATGTGGAATGTGGATGGGATAAAATTTAGCACCTGTAAATTTAAAAACGAGAAAACGGGATACACCCAACAGCAAGAATTGGGTTATGGAATTTACTCGATAGATGCCGGATACCAGGTTTACGGCAAGTGCACTACTCCTATACAAGCATACCAGACATGCCCGGACAATGATATAGAGTACTCGGTATTTGAGAATCTGTATATAGGTATTAATGCTTCAAATGCGGCTACAGCCAATTTCTTTACGTCGAACCTTTGCCAGTTTAAGAATAACTTTAGGGGAATACAGGCTTCTTCTGTTAATCGTTTTGTAGCCATTAACTCCAATTACACTATTGGTAATAACCCCATTAACGGTAATCCCATGCCGGGCAATGCGCATCAGATAGGGATATATGCCATTAAATGCACCGGCTACACCATAGAAAACAATTATTTTGAACAGCCAAGTACAAGTACAACTTACGGTTTATGCGATGGTGTAATACTTTACCAATCGGGGGCTGCACCAAACGAAGTTTACAGAAATACATTTAAAGGAATGAATAATATAGGCATACTGGGGGTTGGGAATAATTTTAATTCAAATCCAAATTCAAATAATGAGGGACTACAATTTCTCTGTAATAATTTTATGGTAGTAGAGCAGTCACAAACAGGGCAGCCAATTATATATGATGTGCGGCAAAATTTATCCAGTTCGCACTTAAATCCATTGGACTTTAGCATAACCCCCAACAGCGGTCTCAGTGGGCAACAGGGTAACCCTCAATTAGCAGCAGGCAATTGTTTTAATACTCCTAATAATAATAGTGTGGGGCATTTTTCGCGCTCTTCAACTACCAATAATATCAGATACTTTTTCGACGAGGCTGCACCGAGTTGTAAAGAGCCAACTAAAATTTCGAGTGGGATACAAACGGTTTATACACCAACAGGGATAAACTCGTGCGCCATTAAAAAACCTCAGATTTATTTCCCAAATATTATTACTACAGAAGTGTTGAACAACGAAAAAGCTAAATTCAATAATAGTATGAATGAGTTTATTACCAGTAAACAGGCTTATTTACTACTGATAGATGGCGGCCAAACTGCTCAACTCAGAAACGAGGTGTTTAATGCTGTGCCATCGCAAGGCTGGCATTTGTATAACGAATTGAATCAACATTCGCCAAACTTATCTACAACCGTAGCGCTATATGCCATATCGCGCGAGGATGTGTTGCCTAATTCGATGATTTTTGATTTGCTTTACAACAATCCTGATTTGCTGACTGATGAGCATATTTTCCGCGCTCTTGAATTGCGCACGATACCCATGCCGGAATATTTAGTGGATTTACTGCGCGAAAGGTCTGACATACGCACGCTGCGCAGCGAATTAGCCGATCAAATATCTTATCACTTTTCTAATGCTACGGAAAGTTTAAATACTTTGGTAAATCATTATCTAACTGACAGCACTCATTCAACTTTAACAGATTCACTGATTACCAATTACCTGCTATCGGGTAAACATACCTTATCTGTTGTTGATGCCGTTCGCTATCAACTGCAAAGAGGAAATACTACCGAAGCTGCTAATATATTGGATTATACTAATGATGAGGAATGGATGAACGAAACAGAAAGTCAATTGAGCAGTATGCAGGATTATTACAGTACCATGATACAATGGCAAAGTGATAGTGTAGCACTCTCCAATTTAGACACCACTCAAATAAAAGGCTTAGAGCAGTTGGCAGAAAGGCACAATGATTTTGGCGGTATAGAGGCTATGAATATTCTTAATTTCTTTTACGGCTATAATTATTATTTCGATGTACCCGAAGATGATTTTGAAGGAGCAGGAGAACGACGCAGCGAAAAGCTAAAAGCCAATTATGCCGCAACCCATATAGTCGCTGTGCCCAACCCGGCCGGAGACTACAGTACAATAAGTTGGATACCATTTGGAATAGGTGCCGGTAATGCCACACTGCGTTTATACAATACCACCGGAATAGAGGTGATGAACACCACAGTGGATGCTAAAACCGGGCAATATTTATTAAACACAGCCAAGCTCGATAACGGAGTTTACCTGATTCAACTACAAACCACTGACCGAATACTGCAAACTAAACTGCATGTGCAACATTAATTTATTAACAATAAAGGTAGGCACGGTGTGCCTACCTTTATTTTTTATACTCTTTTCTTTAAATGTATCGTTTGCTCAAACGAGGTTTAATAAGATTTATAATATTATTAAAAGCACTGAAGGTTATGATTTTTACTTAGCAATAACTAATCTCAATGTTCAAGGCAACAACTTCTTTGTTGTGGGGGCTGTGCCTGACAGCACTACAATTTCAAACAGCGAGGTGAATGCGTTTTTACTAATTGATTCTATTGGAAATATTCAAGAAAAAAAAATATTGCTTACGGGCAATGAAATGTTACGGCATGCTATTGCACCTAAAACATTATTGACATTAAATCACAAATATTATATGTTAGGTTATAACTCCGATTATACTACTGATTCAATTTACCCGTACTTACTAATTTACGATACCATAAGTAATCAGACAGTTGAATACAACTTAAATAATATAAACTTTTCATTTATGCCGGAATTATCACAAAATTTGTATTGTTATAATGGCAAAATTTATGCAGCAGTCTCAGCTATTGAGAATGGTAGTAGTCAACGAATACATTGTTATATAATTGATACAAGTGGAAACTTACAAAGTATTTTTAACTATTATACATCAGGATATAATGAAATATTACCTAAATTAATTAACCATACATCTAATAAACTTCTTTTATTTTCCAGTATAACAAAGCAAGTAGCATCATTAGCCTTAATCAGTCGAATCATAGCCCGCCGCATAGACTCTTTAGGGAATTTTATAGATTATTTTTATCAGGGCAGCTTTGCCGATTCGCTGTATGGTATAGAGGATGTTATAGCTACTAAAGATGGTGGTTTTTTGATAGCTACGCAACGATATACATATAGTCCTTCCTTTGATTATCAATTCTCATACGGTGTTTTCTTAAAATTAGACAGTGCCGGTCAGAAGCAATGGATTTATAATCCGGGTGGTTATCGTTGTAATTCTTGCGATTGGTCATACAATACCATTGAATTGCCTTGCGGTGACTTTATGTTATCCGGAACTTTTACACTTTATGGTGTTCCTTTTGACACCACTATTCCTCCTGAATTAAACCAACCTGCTCGTTTCTGGCATTTATCACGAATTACTAATCAGGGAGAATTAGTGTGGCGCAGGTTATATAATTACATTAAGCCTAATAACTATGCCTATTATAATTATTACAACTTTGACCTTGATACCTGCCCTGATAAGGGGTTTATATTGAGTGGGTATATTTCTGATGATATTAATGTATTGGATAGCGGCTGGTTGGTGAAGGTGGATAGTATGGGCTGCCTGCTGCCGGGCTGCCACCTGAGCCCACCCGAAGTGCCTACCGACAGCAGCGTTCACGTGCTGCTGTACCCTAACCCGGCTAATGATTTTATTAATTTTATGCCGCAGTTTTTTGAAAGCGATGTAGAGTACCGCTTAGTTGATATGCTGGGCCGCAGTGTGGTGCACGGCACCGTGCCCGATGGCAGCACCAATATGATAGACAGCCGCTTTCTACCTGCGGGCACTTACCTGCTGTGTGTAAACAATGATAAAGTAAGGATAACGAAGAAGGTGGTGGTGCAGCGATGAGCTTACATTAGAAAACTGAATGAAACAGAAAACCCTACTGATGGCGGGGTTTTTTGTTTTTTTCTCGCAAAGTGAGCAAAGGGGATGGTTGAGAAAAAATAAAGTGCTTTGCAGATGAGCTAAATGTGGAGGTTCCGATAGCTATCGGGGTTACAAACGTGCGCCAACGAGTGTATAAAACAAGTGCATCTTTGCACGTGAAAATTAAAACCGCATCAACTCCATGAAATTTGCTACCAAAGCCCTACACGCCGGCATCGAACCCGACCCTACAACAGGTGCCATTATGACTCCCATTTTCCAAACTTCAACCTATGTGCAAGCCGCACCCGGAGATCATAAAGGCTATGAATATGCCCGAACTCAAAACCCTACCCGCGATGCCCTGCAAAAAAATATTGCGGCACTGGAAAATGGAAAACACGGCTTGTGTTTTAGTAGTGGCATGGGTGCGACCGATGCGGTAATTAAACTGTTGTCTCCCGGCGATGAAGTCATCTGCACGAATGATTTGTATGGAGGCACCTATCGCATCTTCACTAAGGTTTTTGAGAAATACGGCATCAAGTTTCACTTTATCTCCATGCAAGATGTTTCAAACATCAATAAATTCATCAACCCAAAAACTAAGATGGTGTGGTTAGAAACTCCAACCAACCCAATGATGAATGTGATTGACATTGCCGGAGCAGCAATCATTTGCAAAAAGAACAATCTCACTTTAGTGGTGGACAATACTTTTGCCTCGCCATACCTGCAAACCCCCCTTGACCTTGGTGCTGATATCGTTTTACACTCTGCCACCAAATATTTAGGCGGACATAGTGATGTGGTCATGGGGATGCTCATAACCAATAATGATTCTTTTAATGAGCAATTAACCTTTATACAAAACTCTTGCGGTGCCGTGCCGGGGCCACAGGATTGTTTTCTGATGCTGAGAGGTATTAAAACGTTGCACGTGCGTATGCAAAGGCATTGTGAGAATGGAGCGCGTATTGTTGATTTTCTGGTAAATCATCTTAAAGTGGAACAGGTTTATTATCCGGGATTACCCAATCACCCAAATCACGAGATTGCAAAAAACCAAATGTCCGGCTTTGGCG
>BJGO01000169.1 GCA_014190535.1 Bacteroidota bacterium
TGCTGAAACGGTTAAACATTTCATTCGATACATCGCATAATTTTTTATTACCCTCGATACTGCTGATTTTACAATTTGGATTGGCAAGGGCCATCCATGTGGTACTGATACCTAATGCCGTGCCGGTTTCGATAACGCGCTCCATTTGATAATACGCAATAAGATGATGCAGTAATTTGCCGTATTTATTAGTGATAGCTGTTCTCTTTAAATAGTTCTTGGTATCGATTGTGTAAGTGCGTGGTTTACCTGCACCAAACTCCTGCAGATCTAACACACCCTTGCTGGTCTGATAATACTTTTTTATGGCACTTATGGTGTCGATGTCTTTTTTTGATAGGTTTCGGTTTAATACGAAACGACAGAAGTCATATACAAAAGGAGAATGAATATAATATTTGCTCCTACCTTTGATAAGGTATTGGATAAACAGTTGAATACGTGTGAGAAACTTATACACAAGTGCAAGATTAAGGTTTTCAATAGGCAGAATCAAAATTGAATTAATTTGGTGACCTAAATATTTACATACACAATGAAAAAAATTACATTCATTTTACTGATGATACCTTTTGTGAACTACGCTCAGGTTTCTGTTAGAGCCGGCTTAGCAGAGCCGGTTGAGACCGTTACGATGAGTTCCATGCCTGAGAGTTTTAGCCGTTCCGGATTTGATACCATCTATTCAAATATTGTCAGAAATTTAATTTTTCAAACACCCTTACCCGGTTGTGATGAGGTGATCTTATACAGCGATGGCGCTTCAGGATATGCGGCAGGCACCAATCAATTTGGCGACCTGGAAAAAATGCAAAAATTTAAAGGATCAAACATCATCGGCGTATATCAAACTCTGGCTGTATTTGGAGATAAAGTTGAGGCCAACCCAAACACCTTATTATATTCAAACATTTATACTGTGGACTCGGTAACCCATGGTCCCGGCGAACTGGTATTTACCTCCGATCCAACGCCTATGTCTCAGATATGGGGCAATCTGACTAATCCCAATTTTTCAGGATTTCAGTTTCCGATTACAATACCCGTTTACGATTCATTTTTCGTCAGCTTTACGATTCCTCAAAACACCGGAGATTCTTTAGTATGTGCCACAAGCAAGTCCGATTGTTATCCCGGCTATCAGATAGCCTGGGAACGCAGAGCGGATAGCACCTTTAAGCCTTTTAATGATGGCACCTCAGGTACCTGGGGCTTGGATGTGGAATTATTTCTCTGTCCGGTTCTTGAACTTGGAAATCTGGGAAGCGTTAACCAGCCGGCTTCACTCAACGGCATCACTATTTATTCCACGTTCCCGAATCCTGCTAAAAATCAGGCTTCATTCAAGTTTGGTATCGAACAGTCAGGAGATGTATCCATTGTATTGTATGATCTTACCGGCAAACTCGTCACGCAGTTACATATGGGAAAGCTAATGCCCGGAACCTACACGGGCACTTTGCCTTTGGATCAGATACCGGCCGGAGTTTATAATTACGCCATTCGCAACAACGACAGATTCTTTTTTAGTCGCATTGCCATACAATAATTTTTTACAAACCGATGACGTTGATTTTTTCTTTTTTTGAATAAAACTTTTACTTTTATACCCATCAAACAACTAATACTTAAACAACTTAAACAAACATGAAAAATTTTACACGTATTTCTGTTCTGCTGGTTGCCCTGGTTTTCTCCGGTTCAGCTTTTGCGCAGATTCCTTACAAAATGTCTAATCAAACAAATAAAATCGACTACACCGATTTTATGAATGCCAAAAAAGGCACTAAGAGTTCTCGCGATGCCTTTTCACTATACGTTGACTACGGTACAGCTAATGGTGACGATAACGGATACATCTGGCCATTTAACTCATTATTTAATGATGCTGACACTTCATTCAATTTCATAGGCGTTTCTATGGATCAAATCGCCGGATACACGGATCCAGCAGATCCTGCAAATAGTATCGTTATCTATTCTAATGTTGGGTTACCGGATGCTTATCCATCAACATTATCGCTTACTGTAGATTCTATTTTTGCTTACGTAACGCATGAAAATAACTCTGCTCAATACGATTATATCACGATGAAAATTGTTAGCACGGGTTCTAATGGTGCACCTTCAACCAATGTTCTTTGGCAACAAACTGATTCTTCAGATGTGTCCTTGTCATCTAACGGTAACTGGTTAGGTACCGGTGCAGGTTTTGTTTTAGCATATGCTCCCGCATATACTACAAACCCAGGTTCAAAAGTTGCTTTTGTTATAGAATATGTAGATCCAAGCAAGGTTGACTCGTTTGGTGTTTTGGGTACTTCTGTTGATGACGGAACAGGTGGAACTATGCAACAGAGCTCTTACAAAAATTCTTACATGCGCTATCCTCCGTTTATTCCTCAGATCACATTAAACTCTAATGTGGGTTATGGTAATCCAGTTGGTGCAAACGGATGGTTAGAAGCTCAAAACTGGGGTATTTGGGCAAGAGTATCCTATGATTGGAACGTAGGTGTTAATGACGTTAACAACAACCTTTCACTGGTTAGCTTATCACCAAATCCGGCACAAAACTTTGTTCGTGCAAACATCGAATTAGCAAAACCATCCCTGGTTAATGCTACGCTAACAGACGTTACAGGACGTATGGTTAACAACGTGTTCAACGGAACGATGAACTCAGGCAAAAACTTTATCACGATCAATACATCTGATTTAGCGGCTGGTGTTTATTTTGTTAACATTTCTGCTGATAACGGTAATGTGGTGTCAACACGTGTTGTTGTAACAAAGTAATTCATCAAAAAATTATTAATAAAGCCCGTGCTTGCACGGGCTTTTTTTTTGAGTTATTTTGACTTTAGCATAATAATTACTTTTTTTACATCAAATTAAAAACGACATGAAAAAACTACTCACAGCATTATTTATTATAATCAGTTCTTTTGCATTTGCACAAAAAGGACTTCACCTTGGAGCATCAGGCAATTTAAATACCGTATGGATTGTTAACCAAAATGCATATGGCGGAGAAGAGTATGATTACACACTTAAAACCGGTGCAGGTGCCGGGCTTAATGTAGGTTATAACCTAACCGATCACATTGGCGTTTTTACCGGGTTTAAGTTTTCCAATCAGGGTCAATCCTATGAGAGCTCAAAAAATACCGGTGAAACACGAGATATCTCGCTGCGATATAACTACATACCCTTGCTTGTTCGCTTTACAGGTGGCAGTTCATCAGTTAAATTTTATGCTCAGGCGGGGCCTCAGTTTGGTTTTATCTCTAATGCAACTTACGAATACGATGGACCAACTATAGATCCAACAAAAAATGATATTAAAGACCGATTTAATTCCGGAGATAATGGAGTTAATTTTGGTATAGGTGCCAATATTGATATTACCTCCAAGATATATATCAATGCTGGTCTTGATTTATTTTATAGTTTCAACGACATAAACGAAGATAAATTTCATATTCCCGATAGTTCGGGAGTTTACGAACCATCTAAAAATGCAACCGGTGGTTTAAACATTGGAGTGCATTATATTCTTTTCGGTAAGGAATAAACAATAAACAACGGCCGATAAACCCAAATATTTAAACTGCTTGCTCTGCGGAGTAAGCAGTTTTTTATTTTAGTAGCATGTTTATGAAAATGAGAATAAATGTATTTCAGTTTAATTATAGATGGTGGATCCTACCGGTATAACCCAGTTGAAGATATCTGCCTGTTTGCCGGTTTTAATGGCATCGAGCTGATACTTTAACTTACGATACCAAATTCGATCATCAACCGGAGATAATACATGATCCTGACCTTTGTAATGAATGACCGATATAGGTACCACTGATGCGGCGGTACCCACACCGAAACAATCAGTGAGTCGTGAGTTTTTATTAGCCTCTGTGACTTCATCAATCGAAATTTTTCGTTCCTCAACACGAATGCCCTCTGCTTGTGCTAATTGGATGATTGAATCTCTGGTTACACCCTCAAGTATAGTGCCTTGATCCAAAGATGGGGTAATCAGTATGTCATCAATCATAAAAAAGATATTCATAGATCCGATTTCTTCCGCATATTGGTGCTCATCGCCATCTAGCCACAACACCTGGTCATAGCCGTTTTGTATAGCCTCACGCAGTGGCAACATGGATGAACCGTAGTTGCCGGCCGCTTTTGCATAACCTACACCGCCCGGAAAAGCACGAACGAATTTTTCGAAAGTCATTACACGAACAGGCTTGTTGTAGTAGGGTTGAGCCGGAGAAGTGATGATGATAAAGCTAAAACGTTCGGTTGGACGAATGCCAATGAATTCGTCTGTTGCCATCATAAATGGTCTGATATAGAGTGAATAGCCTTCTCCACCGGGTATCCAGCTACGATCTATATTAATGAGTTCGTGAATGGCATTCATGAAGAGCTCCTCGGGTAGTTCGGGCATGCCCATTCGGGTTGCAGAACGATTAAAGCGCTCATAATTTTTATCCGGACGAAATAGAAGGGCTTCGTTATTTGGACCTTTATAGGCTTTCATTCCCTCAAATATCAGCTGTCCGTAATGCAATGAGTTCGTTGCGGGATTCAGTGAAAGGTTTTGAAATGGGATGATTCTGGGATTACGCCATTCCCCGTCAAAGTAATCAGCGATGAACATATGATCTGCGTAATGCCGGCCAAAGAAAATATCCTCTTTTTTAATTGTTCCGGCTCTGGATTGAGTAACTCGTTCGATATGTATGGGATATTTCATGGTCTGGATTCTTACACAACAAATCTATTTATTTAATTTTATCCTTCATAAAACTTTGCGACGAATTCAATGAAATCTTCACATCATTTTCCTGAACATATACTAGACCATGAGCTGATCATGCATGTTGATGAACCATTTGAAAAGGCTGAATTAGAGAACATCTTCAGTTACAAACCGGAAATAGTCATTATAACCCTGCACGACACAAAACCGGAAAACAGCAAAAACGCTCAGGATGGAACTCTTATCCGATTGAAGGACAATCTCGAGAAAAACGGTAAACGCACAGCAATTTTATATTGCAGAACATATAGTTTTAATCAGGAGTTACTGGCTTCCACAGATGAAATCAAAACCATAGTATTCTTAGGTGTAAAACCCTACAATCTTGAACTCATGCCCTCACAATTTTATTCAAAGACCATTCGCTCCGGCAAAAGCATTATCGTGGCTAATACTATCTATCAAATGGACAATGACCCTCAAAGTTCAACAGCAAACGGCCTAAAAAGAAGATTATGGGAAGTGTTGATGTCCTGAATTCAAAAATTCAGCTCCTTTTTGCATCTCAGAATAATTTCAAACGGGATGAACTGGCCGCTATCTTGCTTCCTGAGGTTGAACTCATAACGCTCACGGATTTAAACTCTAGCATTGAACTTGAGGAGGATTATGATACCATTGAGGAAAATGCAAGGCTAAAAGCGCAGTTCATTTATCATTTATTTAATCGGGATTGTATTTCAGA
>BJGO01000170.1 GCA_014190535.1 Bacteroidota bacterium
TCCAATAGTGTTCATATTCGATGAACCCACTACCGGCCTGCATTTTAACGATATCCATAAACTACTCAGAACCTTCACTGCGTTGATCCAAAAAGGACATAGTGTTATTATTATTGAGCACAACGTCGATGTAATCAAATGTGCAGACTATGTGATTGATCTGGGACCCGAGGGCGGAGAGCGTGGCGGCCATCTTGTTTTTCAAGGCACACCTGAGGAATTAATCACACAAAAAGAATCCTACACTGCTTCCTATCTGAAAGAAAAACTACCAACCTAATATCCATGAGAAAATAAGAGGAGCCACAATCGTAGCGTCAGACTCCACAACAAATTTAGGTGTGTCGATACCTAATTTGCCCCAGGTAATTTTTTCATTTGGAACAGCTCCGCTGTAAGATCCATATGAAGTTGTAGAATCAGATATCTGACAGAAGTATGACCAAAAAGGAACATCTTCCCATTCCAGATCCTGATACATCATCGGGACAACACAAATCGGAAAATCGCCGGCTATACCGCCGCCTATCTGAAAGAAACCTACGCCTTGTCCGGCGGAATTATTACGATACCAATCGGCCAGCCAAACCATATACTCAATACCCGATTTCATGGTGCTCGCCTTTATCTCTCCTTTAATCACATAAGAAGCGAATATATTTCCCATAGTACTGTCTTCCCATCCCGGAACAATAATTGGAATGTTCTTTTGCGCAGCGGCCAGCATCCAGGAGTTTTTCGGGTCAATCTCGTAATACTGTTCCAACTCGCCGCTCAATAATATTTTATACATAAACTCGTGTGGGAAGAAGCGTTCTCCTTTCGTGTCGGCATCTTTCCATATTTTATGAATATGTTTTTGTAAACGACGGAACGCTTCCTCTTCGGGGATACACGTATCTGTAACGCGGTTAAAGTGATTCTCTAACAAGTCCCATTCATCTTGCGGATTTAAGTCGCGATAGTTGGGCACGCGCTTGTAATGGTTATGGGCAACAAGATTCATTATATCCTCTTCCAGATTAGCTCCGGTACAAGATATGATTGAGACTTTATCCTGACGAATCATCTCTGCCAACGAGATACCCAACTCGGCCGTGCTCATAGCGCCGGCCAGCGTTATCATCATTTTACCCCCCGCATCCATATGAGACACATATGCTTTGGCCGCATCCATTAATGCCGCGGCATTAAAATGCAGATAATGTTTTTCCATGAATGTTGATACCGGACCTCTTGTTGTTGACATAAAATTATTTTTTAAAGCGTGTAAAAATAAGGATTGAAAAATGATTGGATCGGCTATTCGCGTTTCAATAGCGCCTCCTGATATGATGATACCGAATAGGAGCCCACGCGAGGGATATGTTCGTTATGATATAGCTCACCTCCGCATAACTGTAGTGAAGAAATGCTGGCGCTGTTGATGATAAATTCGATTCCACCGTCCGTGAAGCGGTATATCGCATTTAACCGATTATCCTGCACATCAAAACTGCTCACCAGCGTATTATTGAACAAGCCAACCGGTATAACGATTCCATTTTTTTCATCGATTGCATATACGTTAGTTGCGGTATCAAGAATCAATTCGTAATGACGCTTTATTGTATCATACTGAATCATCCATTCCCATCTTGTAGAGTCGATTGTGGGGTTGATGTATAGGATCATCGGTATTTTCATTTTTAGTTTTTGAGCATCGTAAACTAAAAGTTCTCCTGACCAGGTTCCACACCACAAATAAGGGAAAGTAAGCCTGCGGGCAACCGGAGGAAGCAGTGTTTGTTCATTCGCAATTGTAATCTCCTCGATTAAAACCTCTGCTGTTCCGGATAAAGTAAACCCAAGAGAATCGGCCACCGCCTTACTTAGATCAATGATGCGGCCTTTAATGTATGGCCCTCGGTCTACAACGGTTACCACACACCACTTTTTATTCGACCGGTTGGTCACCTTGAGCAAGGTGCCAAATGGCAGTGTTTTATGAGCCGCATAAAATTTCTTATTGCTGAAAATAATCCCCGATGCTGTTTTTCTGCCGTTAAAAGCATCAGCATAGTAGGAAGCAGCACCCGATTGACTTGTGGGCTGGGCAAATAATACCCTGCCGGCGTTTGATAGTTGTATTATGGCAAGTGCCAGCAGAACAATCGCGTGCTTAATCATTTTCGCAATAATTATCTGCTGTAGTTCGGCGCCTCTTTGGTAATGACAACATCGTGCACGTGGCTTTCCTTAACACCGGCTGTAGTTATCTTAACGAACTGCGCTTTTTGTAAATCACCGATTGTAGCAGATCCGGTATATCCCATACCTGCCCTCAACCCGCCTATACACTGAACAAGCACTTCATTAATCGTGCCCTTGTAGGGCACACGGCCTACAATACCTTCTGGAACTAATTTCTTGATATCATCCTCCGCATCTTGAAAATAGCGATCCTTACTTCCCGATTGCATAGCTTCCAAAGATCCCATACCCCGATAGGATTTAAATTTCCTGCCTTCAAAAATTATTGTCTCTCCGGGAGACTCTTCGGTGCCGGCAAATAAAGAACCGGCCATAACTGTATCTGCACCGGCAGCGATAGCTTTAACGATATCGCCGGTATATCGAATTCCGCCGTCGGCTATTACCGGCACTTTTCCTTTAAGTGCTGAAACAGCCTCCATTACCGCGCTCAACTGGGGAACACCTGCGCCGCTTACAATTCGTGTGGTGCATATAGATCCGGGGCCAACACCAACCTTTACAGCATCGGCACCGGCCTCGGCAAGGGCCTTAGCCGCCGTGGCTGTAGCGATATTACCTGCAATGACGTCAACTGTAAAATTCTTCTTCACTGATTTAAGCATGTCTATTACCCCCTTGGAGTGACCATGAGCTGTATCTATAGCAATTACATCAACACCGTTTTTAACCAAAGCCTCCACCCGGGTCAGCGTATCGGTTGATACGCCTACAGCCGCACCAACCAGCAAGCGGCCTATTTTATCTTTACAAGATGTTGGATAATTCTTGAGCTTGAGAATGTCCTTATAGGTGATCAGACCAACGAGTTTGCCTTTTTTATTGACAACAGGCAGTTTCTCTATTTTATATTTCTGCAGAATAATCTCTGCTTTTTTGAGATCTGTTCCTTCCGGAGCGGTAATGAGATTATCCTTAGTCATGACTTCTTTAACCAAGCGTTTTAAATTTTTTTCGAAACGCAGATCGCGATTCGTTAAAATACCCACAAGATCCCCATGTGCATTAATAACCGGAATGCCTCCTATTTTAAACTCACGCATCAGTGCGTGAGCTTGTCCTATGGTTTCATTCTCCAGTAAGGTAACCGGGTCAAGGATTAAGCCGCTTTCGGAACGTTTTACTTTTCTTACGGCTTGAGCCTGATCCTCTATGCTCATATTTTTATGTAAAATACCAATACCCCCCTCTCTCGCCATCGCTATTGCCATTTCAACACCGGTAACTGTGTCCATTGCCGCTGAAACTATTGGTACATTAATTCCTATGTTCTTTGTGAGTCGGGTCGAAATATTTGTTTCTCTGGGCAGAACCTGAGAATATGCCGGAAGGAGTAATACATCATCGTAGGTTAATCCTTCCAATGCAATTTTCGTTGATTTCATGATAAATTGGTTTAGTGAAAATTGCACGCAAAAGTAATTTTTTATTTGTCCTTTAGAACCGAACCTTTTTAGAATTGTATCGTATTGGCGAAGGTTTAATATTCTAAATAATCGACATAATCAATATATATATCGACTAATTAGATAATTTTACCGATAAGCACTAGCTGAAAGGCGAATGATTATACGACTAAGCATCTGCAATCTGGCTTTTTTGCTTGTTTTTGTTCATCAACAAATTCAGGCTCAATGCACTAATGCTGATTTTGAAAGTGGATCTTTTAACGGCTGGACCGGGGGGCGAGGTACCCCTAATGGGAATTCGGGAAATATTCCCGGCGGTTGTTGTCCTATTTTTATCAATCAGTTATTGCCTACCGGAGGTTTAACTGCACCAAGACACACCATTACCACACCCGGATTTGATCCTAACACCAACAATAATCTACCATATGTTGCTCCCGGAGGCAACTTTTCTGCCCGATTAGGCGCCTGGCAAGAATCATTTTATTCTGATGTAAATCCCGGTCCATTTCCAGGGTCAAAATCCGAAATGCTGGAGTATACCTTTACAGTTGATGCCGCCACCCCATTATTTATATATCAGTATGCTGTTGTACTTGAGGATCCCGATGGCACGAATATTCACTTACCGGATGAAAAACCTCGTTTTGAAATACGCGTACTCAACTCATCGGGGCAATATATACCCAATGAAACGTGCGGACATTATTTTGTTACCTCAGATTCAAATCTTGCCGGTTTTGATGTCGGCGTTGTTACATCGTCTTCCATCATTCACTATAAAAACTGGACAACCGTTGGTGTTGACTTAACCAATTACATCGGACAAAACGTGCGTATTCAATTTTTGGTTGGTGATTGCGCTCTTGGGGGGCACCTAGGTTATGCTTATGTAGACGCCTATTGTGCTCCGAATGGAATCGTTACTCAATATTGTGTTGGGTCAAATAATATTATTCTCAGTGCGCCTGCTGGATTCACTTACTTATGGTCTCCCGGTGGAGACACAACACAAACTATATACATTGATAACCCTGTCGATGGAACAACCTATACGTGTCAGTTAACTTCTGTTACCGGTTGCGTTGCTGAAATGAATACTGTTATTCAACCCACGATTATTCATCCCTATTTCAGCTATGAACAAAGCTGTTCAGATTTTACTATAACATTTTCCGATTCTACAATAATCGAAAATGGCTCTGCATCAAACTACACATGGAATTTTGGCGATGGAAGTGGCGTAGTAAGTAATGTAGTAAATCCGACGCATACCTATGCCGCAACCGGAACATATAGCGTTATAATGACGGTTACATCACAGTCTGGTTGTTCTGATACTATAATTATACCTGTGGTTGTCGTTGATAACCATATGGCTGTTAATACGCCCTCATCAATATGTAACGGATCGGAGACAATACTACAAGCCGATGGCGCCTTATCATATGAATGGTCTCCAAGCTCCTCGCTATCAGCATCTTCGGGAAATATCGTTACAGCAACTCCTAATATATCAACTACCTATACCGTAAGCGGTTATTTTGATAACGGATGTACTCAAACCGAAACAATTATTATATCAGTATTACCCTCTCCAATTCTGTCTGTTAATAATGCATCTATCTGTCCGGGTAGCGCCGCAACACTGCAAGCTTCGGGCGCAGTTAATTATCTGTGGGCGCCTTCTGTTTCGCTTTCCTCTTCATCGGGCAGTTCGGTCTCGGCGTCGCCTTCGGTTAATAC
>BJGO01000171.1 GCA_014190535.1 Bacteroidota bacterium
CAATTACCATATTAGCCATTGACTCCTCTTGCGATGAAACATCTGCGGCCGTGATTATTAACGGCAATATAGTGTCTAACGTTACGGCAAGTCAGGATGTACATCAACAATATGGTGGGGTGGTGCCCGAGCTGGCTTCGCGAGTTCATCAGCTTCACATCGTGCCGGTTGTTGATGCCGCCATTAAAAAGTCTGGTGTTGCACTGGAGCAGTTTTCTGCAATCGCTGTAACCGCCGGTCCCGGGCTCATTGGCTCCCTGATGGTTGGTGTTTCTTTTGCAAAAGCCATGGCCTTGTCGCTCAACATTCCGTTGATTTCGGTACAGCATATGCAGGCTCACGTATCGGCTCATTTTATTCGCCGACCGATTCCGGCATTTCCTTTCCTTTGTTTAACGGTATCCGGCGGACACACCCAAATTGTTTTAGTCCGCGATTTTACCGACATGGCGGTTATTGGTGAAACCAGAGACGATGCGGCCGGCGAGGCATTTGATAAAACGGCCAAGATGCTGGGTATTCCTTATCCCGGCGGCCCTCTCATCGATAAGCTGGCTCAGCAGGGCAAGGTTCGTTTTGAGTTTCCTCTGGCTCAGGTTCCCGCTTACGACTTCAGCTTCAGTGGTTTGAAAACAGCAATCAGAAATTTCATCCAGCAACACTTGCGCACTCATCCTGATTTCATACAAGAAAATAAATCAGATATTGCTGCGAGTGTTCAACATGCTATTGTGACGATGTTAATGCAAAAGGTGCGCAGGGCTTCACAGGAATTACAGATCAGTCGTATTGCGGTTGCCGGTGGTGTTGCCGCGAACAGTGGTCTGCGTAAGGCATTGTTAGCATGGGCTGCGCTCGATGCTGTGGCCGTTTTTATTCCCGACATAGAATATTGTACCGACAATGCGGCCATGATTGCGATGTCGGCTCATTATAAATATATCCATAAGCAATTCAGTGATCAAAAACTGGTACCCTCGGCACGATTAACCTTTTAAAATTTATGGCACGCATACAACTTAATACTCCGGATCATTTTGTTTTTAGCACCAATATTCCCATTCGTATTACTGATCTGAACTATGGAGCGCACGTAGGTAATGATGCTATTTTATCTATCATGCACGAGGCGCGAATGCAATTCCTGAAAAAATATAACTGCACAGAACTCAATCTCTTTGGAGTGTCACTCATACAAGCCGATACAGCCATCATCTATAAATCTGAATCGTTTTATGGTGATGTGTTGCGTTGCGATGTTACACCGGCCGATTTCACGCGTGCCGGTTTTGATCTGGTTTACCGGATGTCGCACGCTGAAAAAGGAAACATTGTGGCATTGGCCAAAACAGGTATGGTATGTTTTAATTACGAACATCGTAAGGTGAGTGCAGTACCCCAGGACTTTTTCAAACTTTTTAATTAACAGCATATGAATTTAGAACACAAAACTGCATTGGTAACCGGAGCCAGTTCCGGAATCGGTTTAGCCATAGCAAAAGCCCTGCTT
Source organism: Bacteroidota bacterium (assembly GCA_014190535.1). GTDB lineage: Bacteria > Bacteroidota > Bacteroidia > Chitinophagales > UBA10324 > BJGO01. The sequence goes on from BJGO01000171.1 coordinate 1,511, forward strand.
GACAAAGGTTGTTATGTTTATGGAATCAGTCGCCGCGGTGCTTCCATACAACATCAACACTATACCGATCTTCGCGCCGACATAGGGGACTATACTCAACTCGAGCAAGCCCTGCAACCCTTATTAAGTTCAGCAACGACCACAGATATTCTGATTAACAATGCCGGATTGGGATACTTCGGAAAAATTGATGACATGAAACTGGAGCAATGGCATGAAATGTTCAATACCAATGTTCACGGTGTTTTCTATTGCATTAAACTTTTAGCGCCGATTATGAAAAAAAACCGACTGGGGCATATCATCAATATCAGTTCGATAGCCGGGTTGCAGGCAGTAGTGGAGGGAAGTGGTTACTCAGCCACCAAATATGCAGTGCGCGCAATATCGCAGGCTATATTTCGCGAACTGCGTCCATTTAATGTCAAGGTCTCGACTATATTCCCCGGCTCGGTAAATACGGCTTTCTTCGACAACATCGATCATAAATTAAGCTATGAGGATATGATACAACCTGATGAATTTGTGAAGTCGGTGATACACATGCTTGAAAGTGATGATGCATACCTGCCATTTGAACTTGAAGTTCGTACGATGCGGGCAAAATAGGATACGCTTTGCGGTCTATTCTTTTGTAATCTAAATTTAATTGAGCGTTATGGTCAACATCAAAAAGTTCTTTAAAAATCTAGGCCCCGGATTGATTACCGGAGCCAGCGATGATGATCCATCCGGTATAGCAACCTATTCTCAGGCAGGTGCTTTGTTTGGCTTATCTACACTCTGGACCGCTTGGCTTACGTTCCCGTTAATGGCATCCATTCAGTCTATGTGCGCACGCATTGGTTTGGTAAACGGCCTGGGCCTCACCGGAACCATCAAGAAACATTACAGTAAACCGATACTATACCTGATGTTAATCTTCAGCACTCCCGCCATCATTTTTAATATAGGAGCCGACATCAGTGCCATGGGGGCGGTGAGTCATATGCTTTTTCCGAAGATAGAAGCCACGCACTTCAGTATTTTTTTTACCATCATCCTATTATTGGGCATCATCTACTTTCCATATCGTCAACTTGCATCTATACTCAAATATTTATGCGTTGTACTTTTTTTATATCTCTTGGTCCCCTTTATTACGGATACTGACTGGATGAGTGTGCTCAGGCATACTTTTTTTCCGGTTATCTGTTTTGATAAATCGTTTTTACTCATTCTTGTTGCTTTGCTGGGTACTACAATATCTCCCTATCTTTTTTTCTGGCAGGCAAATATGGAAGTTGAGGAAGTGGTTAGTAAAAAACTCATCATCAATAAACAGATTATTCAGGATATGAATATCGATATCAATGTAGGAATGTTTTTCTCCAATATAGTGATGTACTTTATCATACTAACTACCGGAACGGTTTTATACCAGGCAGGACTCCATCAAATTGAAACCGTTGATGATGCCGCTCGGGCGCTGGAACCACTTGCCGGAAGATCGGCCTATCTCTTATTTTCTCTGGGTATTATTGGTACCGGATTATTATCGATCCCGGTGCTTACCGGTTCCCTATCGTACATTTTTTGTGAAACATTTAACTGGCGCGAAGGACTGAATAATAAATTCAATGAGGCCAGACCATTTTACACTATTATTGCCGTTTCCCTATTGATTGGATTGTCACTTCAATATGTCGGCATCAGTCCTGTTCAGGGCTTACTGTATTCAGCCATTCTATACGGCATCACTTCTCCGGTTATCATCATCTTGATTCTTATGATTTGTAATAACCGAAATGTAATGGGTGAGTTTGTAAATAAAATCAGAGATAATATTTTAGGAATAATTACACTACTGCTAATGACGATTAGTGCATTGTTGTTAATCTATTCCTTGTTATAAGATATTACTATACAAGATGATAATTCAGTTAATGTGTTAAACTTGTGTAGCTAATGAATCAGGGGATACAACGAATAAGCTATCTGGACAGTATGCGGGGTGTTGCGGCCTTTTCCGTACTCATTTACCATTTCCTGTTTAGTCTGGATAACTTTAATTACTGGCAAGGTAAAACGGTACAACACTGGTTAAGTTGTGTGTTTAATGGTTCTGATGCTGTTTCGTTTTTCTTCGTATTGAGCGGACTCGTTTTATCGTACCGCTATTTTAATCCTCCACAGGAATCTATACAAATACACTATAAAAAATTTATTGTTCAGCGTTTGTTCCGAATATTTCCGGCCTATGTCGTTATGTTAATCGGTTCATTTCTTTATGCGCATCGTGAAGAACTTTCTCTTGCGTTTATTTATGAAGCGGTATTCCTACAAGATTATCAATTCGTACAAGAAATCATATTGTTCAGAAACTACACCTCATTATATACTCCCGGTTGGACCTTATCGGTTGAACTCGTTATGAGTTTTTTAGTTCCTGTGTTGGTGATTATCATTTATAAAGCTCCACGCACATTCGCTTATCTGATACCGATAAGTATTTTATTGAGTGCATTCATCAGTGCATTTATATTTCATTTTATGCTGGGGGTATGGCTTGGAAAAAATTACAAACGCATTCAGGAGTATGCGTTCAATCAGTCATCGTGGTATCGGTTCCGATACCTGATCTATATACTGGTTTTGGCATTCTTATCCATCCGGCATATTGATCGTGTTTACCCGCTCGAAAACATCTACTACTATCCAAATCATTATCTCGGCCTCGACTTTTTTCATGTTACGGGATTAGCCTCGTTTCTGATACTTTGTAAAGCAATCAACGACAGCACTTGGCAAAGAATATTAAATTTTAGTCTCTTTCGTTTCCTTGGAACGATCAGTTACAGTATCTATCTCACCCATTGGTTTGTTATTTTTTATCTGTACGTACCACAGCCAAAGGATATTGCAGGCTTGCTTGGATTATCTGATCATATCTATCAGGCCGGATTTATCTTTTGTGTAGGGATTACGCTTGTGCTTTCCATTGTATTCTATTACGCTATTGAGCAACCATTTAACCGAATCGGAAAATCAATAGCGAGGCGTTTGAATGAACAAGCCGAATCCATCACATAAGTTCGTCTGTTGTGATAACTCGTTACGATCTGTTTTTTTGCCAGATATCCCAGGCGGCATCGGGAACCGCTTCCAGGCCACTGAATTGTCCGGCTCCTTTCAACCACTCGCCTCCGTCGATAACCACAACTTCACCATTGATATAGGCGCTATAATCAGAAATCAGATAGGCCGCCAGGTTAGCCAGTTCCTGATGATGGCCGAAACGCTTCATGGGTATACGTTTTTGAGGATCTACAAATTGTTGAATGGCTTCAGGAAACAAACGACTCCACGCGCCCTCTGTAGGGAATGGACCGGGAGCAATAGCATTTGTACGAATACCATATTTTGCCCACTCTACCGCCATACTTCTGGTGAGTGCCAGCACCCCGCCTTTAGCACAGGCAGATGGAACCACATAGGCCGATCCGGTGAAGGCATAGGTAGTAATGATGTTAAGTATGTTTCCGGGTTTATTATTTCCAATCCAATATTTACCGGCGGCAAGTGTACCATTATATGTTCCTTTAAGTACAATATCGGTTACCACATCAAATGCTTTGTGAGAGAGGCGTTCGGTGGGCATCACAAAGTTCCCGGCGGCATTATTTACGAGTACGTGCAGGTCGCCAAATCGTTCAACACACGTTGCCATCATGCGCTCAACATCATCATATTTTCTGACATCACAAACGACATAGTCAATCTCGCCCGCTGTAATCGTTTGTAGTTCCGTGCAGGTGTTTTTTAATACATCTTCCTTACGACTGGCAATCATC
>BJGO01000172.1 GCA_014190535.1 Bacteroidota bacterium
ACTTACTTCCAAAGCGTTTTGCATCGATGCACCACCTGAGCACCAATATTACCAAGTGGCTCAATATTGGTTTGTTCGAAGGGATTATCTTTTCAAGAACCAGTGGGTATGAATTGCAGTATTTAAATCCAATTATCTTCTTCAGAGCCGCTGAACAGCAATTGGGCTCTCCCGATAACAGCGTAATGGGTATTGATTACAAGGTGAATGCACTTAAGCATTTACAATGGTACGGTCAATTTCTTATTGATGATTTAAGTATTGCCAATGCCAGAGAAAATAATGGTTGGTGGGGAAATAAATGGGGCATACAAACCGGGCTGAAATATATTGATGCATTCTTTATTAAAAATCTTGATTTGCAGATTGAGGCCAATATGGTCAGGCCCTATACGTACACACACCACGACTCGATTACCGACTATACTAATTACAACCTACCCTTTGCGCATCCACTGGGGGCTAATTTCAGAGAATTTGTTGGCGTAGTCCGTTATCAGCCGATTAAAAATCTATTTGTGCAACTGAGAGCTATCAACTATCTCTTTGGTGCTGATGAACCGGGCAAGTTATGGGGCGGAAATATCCGAATGCCATCTGCTGAGCAAACTATTGTTGCTTCTTTCGGTAATAAAATAGGGCAGGGTGTACCTATTAATGTGACCTCATTATTTTTTACTATATCCTATCAGATGCGTCATAATCTCTTTGCCGATTTCAATATGGTTGTCAGACGATCTGAAAATGGTAAAACGGCAGAAGTCACAAATACCAACCTAATGATGTTCAATATCAGATGGAATTTTCCAACCCGATTCTATGACTTCTAATACATACTATGAGCAACAAGGCAAACCATCAAAAGAAAGAGCCATCGAGGAAACAACCGGCTAAGGGTAGTAAGGATAATCAACTACAGCATATCAGGCTCTTTAATGCAAAGAACCTGCTTACTATGCTCATCATTGCCGCCCTGACTTTTTTTGTTTACAGTGGGGCACTAAAAAATGACTTTGTTAATCTGGACGACGACCGTTATGTAACGGAGAATCCTAAACTTTTTTTACAGTCAACGGCTGATATGTTCAAGATACCTGATGGCTATCACATGGGTAATTATCACCCTATAACGATGGTCGTGTATAAACTGATTTATAATAAAGTTAAACTCGACCCTTTTGCCTATCATCTGATAAATCTCATTATCCACCTATTCAATACCCTCCTGGTATTTTACCTGGTTTTTTTGCTGAGTAGCTGTTTTGAAATTGCATGTGTAACTGCACTGTTATTTGGTGTTCACACGATGCACGTAGAGAGTGTGGCCTGGATATCGGAACTTAAAGATTTACTGTATGCATTTTTCTTCTTTGCCTCATTGATAGCCTATGTACATTATGCTAAAGACCGCAGGCGTAAAGGATTGTATGCTTTAGCGATGATCTTGTTTTTAGGTTCACTATTGTCAAAAGCTATGGCGGCATCATTATCGGTAGTGCTTTTTGCTATTGACTTTTATTTAGATGGCAAATTCAACAGGAAATACATCCTTGAAAAAATTCCCTTTCTGGCACTTTCAGCAGTGTTCGGCATTATTGCCATTAAGGCTCAGCAAAGTATGGATGCCGTTGGCGATTACACCATTTTCAAACCACACGAACGAGTAGCTCTGGCTTCGTATGGCTATGTCACCTATCTGTGGAAACTGATTTTTCCGGTGAATCTTTCGGCATATTATGCCTATCCGCTCTATGAGAATGATGCATTGCCACCGGTATATTTTGTTTTTATCCTTTTGGTATTAATTGTTGTTGCCGCATCATGGTATAGCCTGAGAAAAAATCGGTATGTCTTCTTTGGTATGGCTTTTTTCTCGATTACAGTTTTTCTTGTGCTCCAGTTGTTACCTGTTGGCGGTGCGGTTATGGCTGATCGTTACAGCTATATTCCATCAATGGGAATATTTTTCATATTCGCTAACGGGATCTATCTGCTTTATAAAAAAACTTCTACCAGATACCTGGCTTATGGCATTATCCTTTTTTCGACTGCGGCTTATTCATTCGCTACAGTAAACCGATGCAAAATATGGAAGGATGGTATGACGCTTTGGAGCGATGTTATTGATAAATCACAAACCATAGTACTGGCATATAATAATCGCGGTGTTTTATTTAATACGATGGGGCAAAACCTGCTTGAAGAAGCCAAGAAGAATCCTGTTAAAAAAGATAGTGCGGTGTTAGTGCTGAATAAAGCACTGAACGATTTCAATAATGCACTACGACTTAACAATAAAGATACACAGGCCTGGAGCAACAAAGGACTGGCATACTGGCGACTTGGAATGAACGATTCCGCCATTTATAATTTAAATCGTGCCGTAACCATCGATGCAAATTATGCAATAGCCTGGAGTAACCTGGGTTCAGTGTATTACAGCGCATCCCGTTTTGCTGATGCCGTTGCCTCTTATGAAAAAGCCGTACAGTGCAATCCGTCATTGAAAGATGGCTGGTATAATCTGGGTATAATCAATTACAACATGGGTAATAAGGAAAAGGCCTGCGAGAGTCTTCAGAAAGCGGCCGATCTGGGTATGGAGCATGCCGGAAATGCATTCAGGGATTTGTGTAAGTAGTATGCATACCATTTACTTGATCATTGTGTTCTTCCTGCTGACCTCTTCGCTTAAGGCACAGCACATCGATACTGATACGCTTCGCTCTGATGAGTCATTTGAGCATACTCAGGTGAAACGGATCGCCGGTGATTCATTGACTACAAGCTTCATCATCTGGGTAAAAAAAGAAGTCAGATCACATAAACACGAATGGCACAGCGAAAACATAGTCGTCCTCGAAGGCACTGCCGAAATGACACTGGGTAAAGAGGTATTTATTATCTCCCCCGGTGATTATGTGTTCATTCCCAAAAACACCTACCATAGTGTATTGGTTAAACAAGGTGTGCTCAAGGTGCTGAGTATCCAAAGCCCACACTTCGATGGTGCCGATCGTGTATGGGAAAAATAAACGCTGAGGTTTGATTACTCTCTTGTTTTAGTTCCAATAAGCTTACATTTATCACAATCCAATTCTACTATGTATGTGCAAGCATCCACTGCCATAAACCTGATTCAACCGGGTTCATCGGTATTTATTCATACGGCGGTCGCGGCGCCTCAGGTATTAATTCGTGAACTTACCGAACAAGCCAATCGGCTTTCACCTTGCACTATTTATCAATTGCATACCGAGGGCGAGGCGCCTTATACTCATGCGGAATACGAGTCGCAGTTTCATACGCATTGTTTTTTTATCGGGGCCAACTGCAGAGAGGCCGTTCAGGCAGGTCGTGCCAGTTATATTCCCGTATTTCTCTCCGAGGTGCCGCTTTTATTCCGCAGAGGTGTCATCAAATCAGATGTAGCGCTTATTTCGGTCAGTGAACCGGATCATCACGGCTATTGTTCCCTTGGAGTTTCAGTAGACACAACCAAGGCGGCTATGGAATCATCCTCATTGGTGATTGCACAGGTAAATAAATACATGCCCCGAACGCACGGCGACTCGCAGGTACATATCAGCAACATACATGCCTTTGTAGAAGGGCACCTGCCTTTGCCGGAAATCAGCGCTAACGCTCCTGATGAGAACACACAAATAATTGGTTCCCGGGTTGCCGAACTGGTAGATGATGGTGCCACCTTGCAGATAGGTATCGGAGAAATACCGGATGCCGTTCTGGCCGCACTCATTCATCATAAAGATTTAGGTATTCATACCGAACTGTTTTCTGATGGTATTTTACCACTGGTTGAAAAAGGGGTGATCAATGGCAGAAGAAAGAAAAAGTATCGGGAGAAAATTGTATCCACCTTTATCAAGGGCACACGAAAGTTGTATGAATTTGTGAATGATAATCCTATCGTGGCGATGTTGGATTGTTCCTATGTGAACGATACCGGTATTATCAGGCAAAATCCTAAGGTCACTGCAATTAACAGTGCCATTGAAATTGATATAACCGGACAAGTTTGCGCGGACAGTATAGGCACAAAAATGTATTCGGGTGTTGGCGGTCAGATGGATTTTATACGCGGTGCCGCACTTTCGGAACGTGGTAAAGCCATCATAGCTATGCCCTCAACAACTTCAGGGGGTATTAGCCGTATTGTGCCGGTGTTAAGGACCGGGGCCGGAGTTGTTACAACGAGAGCACACGTACATTATGTGGTTACGGAATATGGTACGGCTTGCCTATTCGGGAAAGATTTAAAACAACGGGCACGGGCACTTGTGGAGATAGCTCATCCCGACCACCGCGACATGTTGTTACGTGAGGCACACGAGCGTTTTGGCTCGCTGAAAAACTGGGTTTAATCACAAAAGTGGTTTTCGGGTTCAGCTCAAAATTATAAATCACCGAAATCGTAAAGCAAACTAACATAGGCCATCCGTCCGATGTAAGGCCCTCCAAATACCTGAAGCACGCGGTTATTGAACGCGCGGCGCATCCGTTCGGCAGGACTTAACTCCGTATTGAACAATGGTACGATGCCGAAAACATTAGATGCGCCGATTTTGAGTGTTGTATGTAATTTGACAAACTCTTTGCTGACCTGCATGTCTAGCAAATCATAGGTTGGAACAAACCCGGTGAATTGCGGGGACCCTTCAAAACGAAATCCCTGTATCCATTTATAATTAATGCTAAATCCAAGGTGTTGTATCTTGATGGAGGGCAGTTTTTTCCATAGCTGATTCAGCAAACCAATTTTACCTTCGATATCGCGACCACTGATACCAATATTGAATTTATGTGTTGGTGTATTGAATGCCGGAATGATTGGGTCTTGATCTTCGCGCTTGTTTAATTTATTGTAGGAGTAATTCCCGTTCAGAGAATAGAAATTTTTAAAATAATAATTACCTCCTATGCTAAAGCCCTGCGTGGTGACTACGCCATCGGCATTTGCCGCCACACGATATACCTGAACCGAACTGATATTGTTAAACTGAGCATTGTAATCGATATCGGCCGCAAGTTTATATCCGATGAAGTTGCGGTAGTAACTGTAATACACATTCATATCCAGGAACAGGTGATTAAACAGGGTGGTGCGGTAACCCATTTCTATGGTACGAACGCGTTCCGGCTGTATGGGGTCGATATTAAAATAGTCCAGCGTATCGCTCTTTTGTGTATTGATGAAGTTAATCAGTGAGGGTATGGTAACCACGGAGTCCAGGCCGTTGAGATTACCCAATAATATAGCACGTCCTACATTGTAGTACAAATACTGATCGGCCAGGGTGGGATTTCT
>BJGO01000173.1 GCA_014190535.1 Bacteroidota bacterium
TATATTAAGGTTAAACTAAATAAAATATTACATCACAATTATAGTATGGACAATGCAATCGCACAATGATTCGTGTTAAGAAAATTTATCCACAAGAGTTTTACTTATCCACAATCAATCACAACTATATTAAAAAACAAAAAAGCCTGTTTGAGCTAAAACCCATACGTAAATTGCGTTTTGCCTATCTGTCGGTGATTACGGTTGTAACTAATGTTTAAATGTCCGAGATAGTCCACAAATCAAGTCAGCAATTAACTCGGTTAAGTGCGGCACAACTATACATTAACGCTATCTGATTACTTTGAACTAATTATTTTATTTACCCCGCACTTCAGCATAAGTATAAAAATAATATAGCCTATAGATCAAATAAAAAAGGCCATCCTTGCGGACGGCCTTTTTGTTTGATCATCGATTATTTACAGATTACTCCTTAACCACTTTAAATACCTGTTGTTCTTTACCGTTACCTAAATGTATGAGATATACGCCTGGAGCATAATCACTGATATTGTAACTAATAGTATTGTTGCCTGAAATAAGTTCTTTGGCTTCGTTCAGCAATACCCTACCCAATAAATCGGTGATACGTATATGCGTATTTTCCTGATTAACTGAATAAAGAGATAAATGAATAATATTCTCTGATGGATTAGGAAAGATCCTGACGTTTAATTCAGAATCACTGTATTGTTGATTTGCGCTTCCATCTGTTGTAAAAATGCAGCAATTAATTGTGTGAACAGTTGTATTTGTAATGATTGGATCATTAAAATCAAAATATATAGCCGCAGTGTTATTTATAACAGATCCATCTACCAAATCCGGTTGTTGATTAACAGTAAATGTAACGAATCCATGGCTAGCTTCTTCATTGGTACCGCTATCAGGCAACATGATATTGTTAAATGTCCATTGAAGGATGCGCTGACCATAAATATTAAACGTATGGTTATGGCTCGATACTCCAGAAACAACAGAGGTGATATCCAAATCACTGTCTAGCGTATCTCGAATAATAATATTGTATGCCTCAGCAGTGCCCGTGTTCTGGAATCGAATAAGATATTGCATTTGCAAATTAGGTTGTATCTCATGACTCTCACCAACGCCATCCGGGAAGCCTTTTTTATCATTTGGATCAAAACTACCAACAACCTCTCCACAAAAAACATCAACGAATGGTGACTGATCACCGCAGGGTAGATTGTCTGCCATACCAGGCGTCCATTCATCATCATCCTCTGTATCCCCATCACCGTCATCATCATCGCCATCTCCACCGGGTTCGTCACCGCATCCTTCAACATGATCGTTGGGTTGAGAATTTCTCGGATGTAGCGGATGCTGATCTGCCTGCAGTATCCAGGTCCCCTCTGTCGATGGAAAGGCAAATGTTGTATCCGATTCAGCACTGAGTTGTATTGTATATGTATCATATAATACATTATCCAGATATACTCTTACTTCACTGGAACAGTCCATAGCTTCACCGCTATTTGTTACTATAAAATAGATAGAATCGGCCAACTCATCGCACCAACCTTCCACACTGAGACTAGAGTGATCCCAAGGCAGCTGACATGGCCCTGGAGGTGGTGTGTTATTCTGAGTGCAATCAGGAACTGGATATAATGTTGCCTCCATACAAAGAGTCTCTCCCAACTCCAGATCACAACTAAAATTAGCGTTTATGATAATCGTCACACACTGACCGGGGTTTATATTACCAATCTCGAAACGATAAAGATCACCAACCATGGTGAATGGTGGTGTTGTAGCCGGATCCACAATAATACCCTCATCTAAATGAACAAGCACATAGGCATTCTCAAATACAGCTGTACCACCAAATAAATTACACGCTTTTACATAAATAGGCCAGGTATGCTCTGAACACCTTCGTATCGTAGGACAAATTATAGAAATATCAGGCACAGGGCAAGGTGAAACGTCAACGAGGCCAAACAATAATGTTGAATCTTGAACGCCATTTATAATACTAATTGACCCGGTTGGGGAACACGATGGATCCCAACTGGTATTATTTGTGATCAACTCAACCTGATAATCCCCATCTTGAAGATTTAGATCACATACATTTGCCTCACCAAACTGATTTGTCATTAATACCATTTGACCTGAATTAATTGACAGAAGCATATTATTAATGCCCATATAATTACCCTCTAACAAGCAATCATTATCATAATCATTAAACACCTTTAAATGGTTAATGCAAAAATCATCGGAGGAACCATATAGCTGTAAAATTTCCGATTCATTAAGTGCCCTCTTCCAAATACCAATATCATCAAGTGAACCGTGAAACCTGCCTCCATCGAATGCACCATCTGCTCCTATAGTTACAGGTAATTCTGTAGCTACGGGATAGATTATAGGAGTTGGATCACCACCTCCATTGATGAACCAGGGCTGTTGGAATATTAATTGTGCATCACGGTATACTTTACCCCCGGTTGTATCAATTACAAAAACATAATTATGCCAAGTATTATCAAAGCCGTTACTAACAGGAAATTCAATCGGATTACAATAAGATTGAAATAATCCATTACAAGGACTAGTAAAATAGGCGTATTCCCAACTGTTCGGTATCCCATTTATGGATCCAAATTGAATATTCCAACCATTCCAGGTTGCACAACAGTACTTATCGATAATTTTAGCCCCATTAACATAGCCGTCTGCTTTAATCCAAAAGCTAATGGTCAGGGGAAGATTATTAAAATCAATGTGGTGTGGCACTTCAAGATGATCATCAACCCCATCAAAAAAACAAGCTGAGTTACTAACGCCAAAGCGATTTGAACTTGCAACAGGATAATTTTGCGATGGATAATTAATGGATGCATTGTGGCTGTTTCCACTAAGGTCTACTCCGTTTCCGTCTAGAGGCCACCAGGCCGCAAGTGAATCGGTTGGTACATAAGAGGGTAAATTTTGCGTAAAGGCAAAATTTGAATAGATGATAGCTACAAAAGCAATGAATAAAAATTTCATTTTATTGCTTCTGTCGTTAATCATTGGAAAATAATGTGTAATTGTTTTAATGATCATAGTCTGAATTGGGTTTAGATGAATATTATATAAATGTACTTATTAATAATATTTTAATAAAAAAACTATTTTCTGTTTGTGGATAAATGAAAGAGGCTATTATCTTACTTTAAGGATAAGAATACTTGTATTGTAATTAATAAACTATGTAAGCGTTACAAAAAGAAATATGATTTGGCCCAAATAAAAAAAGGATGAACAACTTCATCCTTTGCCACACACTTTTAGTTTATGAAGTTTCATTACACTAATACTTAAAGCCCAGTGTAAAAATAAAATGACTGAGTCCACTGCGGATTTCTGCTCCGGGCACCTCCTGCCCTGCTGCCAATGCATATGGTTGTTCGAATGTTTTGAAAATACTGCGCACAAATGCGAAATCGAGGTAAAAGCTTTTTTCACGGAAGCCAAAACCGGCACTGTAGTTTGTTGAAACATTATTGAATCCGTTTACACCAATTCCATCATTGAATGGTGTTCCGGTTATACCATAGCCGGCCCTTAAGCGAAAGATATCGATTACCGCCTCCGCGCCCAGCCTGAGATTTCCGGCGGCGGTATATTTATTACTGATGAGGTTGTTTTGCACATTCTCAAATTCTTTATCGGATGAGTTTCCACTATTAAAGTTGTAAAATGCGGCCGAGTAATCCACCAACTCATAGTCTGCACTCAGGAATCCGTATTTCTTAAACAAAACTGCCGCCGACCCGGTGATACGCCAGGGTGTAATCAGACTATAATTGAATGTACCAAAGGGTGACTCGGCATCATAACTGCCACTTACAAACAGCGACGATATCGCCGCAGAATAGCGATCGGTCATTGAGAAAAGCGTGGGTGAATGAACAGATGCCCCTAAGCGTAGGTAATCAGCAGGACGATAAATCAAACCCGCCTTTACATTTACGCCAACACCGGTGGTGCGCACCGTATTGGTTAAGTCGTATCGGTTAAAATCATTTATACTGTCATTAATGTCTTGTTCCGAAAATGTGTTTTGAGTGATGTAACGCAGAAAGGGCATATTGATCGATGCGCCCAGATATAACTTATCGTTATAATTTCCTCCAAATGCAAAGTAATACTCATTAATACCGCCCCGGGTAATGTTAGACTTCGATTGTAACAGCCCGGCTTTAGTTAAGGGACTTTTATAGGAGTTATCAGCATTGGAATAAACCAGTAAATCAGCATCATAGGCCAGAGAGATATCAAAAGGGTAAGCATCGGTAAGGGATGCCGGAGACACGGCATTATTACCGAGAAAACTCAGGTAATTGTTCATCAGGGAGTTTGACGTATTGAGTCCCGAATAATAGATGTCGTTATGAAAGTTGGCGATACGGTTGGCACCAAATGAAAAGTTTACACTTTTCCAGTCGGCATCTTTTCGCTTGCTTACAGATGACCACACAAATCCGAAATTGCTGATATTGAGATTATTTTTTCTAGCCTGATTCAGGTTACCACTGAAATCGGATTCGGATGTGATAAAGGATAATCCCGGAGTGAATGTAAGTTCATTGCCACGATACATTGCTAGTCCGGCAGGATTAATTGATATGGCTGACAGATCAGCGCCGAGTGCACCAAAAGCTCCACCCGCACCGGAAAAACGGGCTGTACCTAAACGGGATAACTGAGAGAAACGAAGGGCATCCTCGTCCGTTTGAGCTTTTAAACAGGTGCTAAGTACCAAGCAAAAGGCAAGCAGGGTAAGTTTATTTTTCATACCGATTTTTTTACATTAGGTCTAAACAAGATTACTTAGGGCCTCTGGGTGCTGATGAACCTGATGGACGTGAACCACCACCGGAGGGAGATTTAGGCATACTTGGACTATGACCACCCGAACCACCGGGGTTTGAATAGGATGGTCTGTTACTGCTACCGTTGTTAAATTGTCTGGGTTGACTTTCTGTTTTGGGTGCTGTTGGTCGCTGATAAATAGGCTTTTGATTGTTCTGAGGCCTATTCATTTGATTATTATAATCGGGCTTCTGATATTGGGGCTGACTATTCTGCGGCCTATTCATCGGATTGTTATTATCCGGTTGCTGATACTGCGGCTGCGGATTAGTCTGCGGCCTGTTCATCGGATTGTTATTATCCGGTTGCTGGTTCTGTGGCTGTGGATTATTCTT